>DASQYF010000365.1:0-2715 GCA_035639375.1 Nitrososphaeraceae archaeon | reverse complement strand
CGTAACGCCAGAAGGCTTCCTATAAGGATGCTGCAATCTCCACCGAGTACCAGAGGGAACCTTTTTTTATGCAGCACAAAAGCCACTGCGTCGGCAAGTTGTAGTGAGAATGCTTTGATCGAGTCAGGATTAAGTAGTAGTGTTAATTTGTCCCGCTCTGAACTATAAGACTGGGGAGAAACTCGTCCTCCATATTCCGCCCTTAATTCACTCATCAGACCAGCTGCTTTAAGTGCTTCGGGAAGATGTTCTACTCCAGTCGGTCGCAGTCCCAAAATTGAGGGAGCATCAATAATGGTAAATTGTTCCAAATATATTCATCTCCTCTTCTTTAACTGCATTAGGAATTTCTCATCTGCTTGATATACGTAAAAATAATAGACTTTAACATATCGCTTTCCTGTTCTTAAATCGTAATAGATAGTGCCACATCCTATTGCCCCCAATGCTTCAGACCCTCAAGGAATTCTTGTCCATATCTGCGAGCTATCTCCTGCTCCAACTCCCAAGTAATTGGACCAATACGAAGTGTCTCTGCAATCTCTCTAAAGTACTTCTCCAAGCCAGCAGGACAAATTACCAACACTTTGCCACCATTTGAACCAGATTGATATTTGTGTTCTATCCTTTTTGGAATAAACACAAAATCTCCTCGCTGTGCATGATAGACTTCTTTACCACATGTGATTTGATACTCGCCTTCCAATATGTAGTATGCTTCAGGAGCATCCGGATGGATATGAAGTGCAGGACCTAAGTTGGACGGATGCACCATTTCAAGCATTGTGTATTTACCCTCAGAATCTTCTTTTGAGACTTTGACGGTTATTTTGGTTCCTCGAAAGTGGATCGCTACACCTTCTCCATCCTTTAACGAAAATCCGGTGTTATGCAAAAATGTCTCCAGTTCTAAACCTCTGCAGTCCTAATAAGAATTAGATTAATTGATGTGCTCGACCAAAGTACAAGTATGGAAATCGCTTCCGAGCTTGTGAATTTACCACATTAATGTTTCTGGTGCTCTGTTGTTATTGTCTCTGCTGCAATATTGATGGAGGGTCTTGTCCGACAATTACCAAAAATGAGCTTAATTCAGTACCGTATTTCCAGAGCAGATAAGAGTGGACAGGGTGGGATGATTTGAACCCCCGACCTCAGTCCATCTCAGTGTACGATGAGACAGATTTCATCCTCTTTTTCTTTCATTTTGGGAGGAATTGCAAAGATGCAGACTCTCCTTCCACGATGAGGAGAAAATAACTCCTAGCACGATCATCATTTACGCCGCAGTTTAATACTACTGAGCGATTTTGTGAGCTATATAATGTCAGCTAAAAGCGAAAGACAAGTGCGCAGATATCTAGCCATCACGCTTGTGCAGAGTGCCTGCTAGATAAATATTTTTTAGAGAACAATTAATGCATAACCTTTTTTGCTCTTGGAATATACTTTTAATTCTAGGCACCATTAAAATGCAATCTCCGCCAGTACTAGCTTCACGAGCCAGGATGATAGGGCTAATAACAGCAGCCGTCACAATTATGGGTATTCTTTTGGCTGCAGACAATGTCACGGTAGCAAATGCACAACAACAGCAGACGACTACAACAAAGATGGAGAAGGTATGGGAAACAGCAACAGAATTGAAAACTCCAGAATCTGTCATACATGAGCCTAATGAAAACGTGCTGTTTGTTTCAAATATTGATGGAGCACCAGATGGAAAGGACAATCAGGGATTCATTTCTAAGGTTTCATCTCTAAATGGTAGTATAATTATGCTGAACTGGGTAACAGGCTTAAATGCCCCAAAGGGTATGACTATTATCAATAATAATACTACTAATAATACACTTCTATATGTATCAGATATAACAGACCTTGTCGAGATAGATGTCAATAATGGCAAAATAATTAATCGCTATAATGCGCCAGGAAGCGCTTTTCTTAATGATGTTGCATCAGATAATCAAGGGTATGTCTATGTGGCTGACACAGTTACAAACACTATCTACAGATTAGATACCAAGAATCTTGGAGATAATAACACCAATAATAATAATGCATCTTTACAAGTGTGGTTGCAAACTCCAGAATTAAATGGTCCTAATGGCTTGTATGTTGATAATAGCAATAATAAACTAATTGTTGCTTCATTGGGAGCATTTAGTAATCCAGCAGGAAGCATTAGGGTTGTTGATTTACAAAATCGTACTGTTAGTGGTTTAGGAAATGAAGGAACAGCTGTCCCTATTGGTGGTCTTGATGGAATAGAGGCAGATAGTACTGGAAGACATTACTACGTTACGGATAACGCTGGAGGAAAGCTCTATGTCGTCAATTCTAATGGAACAGGTTATGAAACTTTAGATTTACAAAACCAGGGTGCTGCTGATTTAGGAGTCATATTGAACGAAAATCTGATAATAATACCTATGATGCAGGACAATAAACTTGAAGCCTATAGAATAATCAGATAAAAAAGTTTGTTTACACAAAATACCCAAAGCACTAATCAAACTTTATAGCGAGATATTGATGAAACGTAAAATATGGTTTCATTTAGGTCCATCAAGAGTATTGCTGCTGAATCTGTCCTGCAATAACCAAAATCAAGCTCAATTTAATGCCGTAGTTTACCAGAGTGATAATAAGGGATTACGTGAGATTTGACCCACGACCTCAGCACACGTCCTTAGAGGACGAGTCGGTCTA
>DASQYF010000364.1:0-3843 GCA_035639375.1 Nitrososphaeraceae archaeon | reverse complement strand
AAGCCTTCAAGAAATGTTGTTTCATCCATACTTGATTATGTAATGCAATTCATAAAGGTTCAGATTTATAATATACCTTCCCTAGATTCAAATCAAAGTTTACAGGACATAAGAAACAGGCAGAATATGACAACGATTAGGATATGTAAGAAAAAAATGAATTCATAGAAATACTCCTGGCAAAATTGCAAGGAAAAATTGGACACTTTTTATAAACAGTACTGCAATCAGATAATTCATACGACAGCAAAAGGTACGTCTAACCTAAAAAAAAACATAGTATTTGCTGATTTAGTAGACTTTAATAACATAGTTACTATTTTAGACTTACTCTTTATAATTCATCTTTGACTCTTTTTTCTTATATTAACGTGTTTATATCATTTCCATTCCGGACTAATAAACATTAAAAAGTCAATTAACAGAAGCTTAGCATTATAATCGATTATTCTTTTCTATCAAGAATGGATATTCAAACTTCATATGTTAGAGCAGAAAGTGTTAAGTCAATTGTAGCACATCTGACTCTCGATGAAACACTTATGTATAGCCGTTACTTTCACTATGACTTTAGGAATCATGTTAGTATCAACAGGATCACTCGGATCAGCACTTGCACAATCGAATACAACGTCTAATGCGGCTGGTAATACCACAGGAGCAGCTCAGAATACAACAGGCAATCAATCTGGCGTTGAAACTTCTAGTGAAATAGAAAGTCTCACTCAGGGCAATCCTGAATTACTCGCAAATTCTTCAGATGTGACTGATCAGACCACGGGATTAGCAGATCTGCAAAAAGAACAGACTACTACTGATCCGAATAGTACAACAGCAACAAAGTAGATCTGATGGGAAATACTGCGGTAAGCCTCTTTATTATTTTTTTAATTTAATATAGCCAATAATGACAGTTGTCAAAGAGACTATTCATCATAATATAATACTTCTCGCATAAAATTTTGATCCATAATTAATTTGATTATTATTGATCTCGGTGATTTCATAATGTTTTATTGGCCTATGAAATATATTGCTAATTTCATAAATTAAATTTGTACAATTTTTTATAATTCGATTGGACAGCTAATTTAATTATAGCCAAATTATTTTTATCATAATTTACTAATTATATGTCCTGTTTGGATTCAAAAGGTTGAGATTATCATTTTCAATGTATGCTCCGGGCTATGTAGACCAGAATTGACTGCTTCTTGCTTACATTGATTAGTAAGGCATTTCCTATTCAAAATAGGCTGATGTATACTATAAGATTGCCGGAGAATATAATTGATATATGCTAATCTTCAAGTATAATACTAATATAACTAAGCGATAAATCGCATATAGGGCTGACCATCGTGAGAGAGAAAAAGTAAAAAATGACGTGCGCTTTCTTTTAACTTACTACTATCTGTCCCATCATGAACGGATGCAAAGTACAATAGTAGTTAAAAGTTCCCGCAGTATCAAATGTATGTTGAAAGGTTTGCCCTTTAGCCATATATGTAGATTGAAATGATTTGCCGCTAGTATTTGGGTCGTCCGGTGATCCTGAATATACGGTGTGTAAGGTAGAATCCATGTTTGTCCATGTGACAGTAGTACCAACTGCTATATTGGCTGGGGATGGATCATAGAACTTTGCATTAGTAGGAGCTGAAGATCCCGGAACTATCGAGATGGATGTGGCAGTTTGCGCAAAGATTGCTGTAGAGCCGATAGATAGACAACTAAGTCCAACTGCTAGTGCTGTTAGGACAATTGTAGTAGATAACTTACTCATAATCCATAGAGTGCAACAAGAACTATTAATATTTTCTTCCTCAGCATAGTTAGATGATTATTTAATCATGTTTGAGTAATTATACTAGTCAATTTATTGTAATGATTCTCCAGAGCAATATCAATATTAGATAAACAAGCAAACCGATTGAGTAACAGTTATAGTAATATACAATCAATAGTTATCATTCATATTCTCGTGATTATAAAAATGATATATTCATTGAGCTCTACAAAGATGTGAGTTTTCATTGATTACTAATTATAAAATATCAAATGAATGCTTGGTATTGTAATTATTATTAGGCAAAAATCATGTTTATTGTATGGATATTTAATTTAAAATGGAAATAGAATGAGTTTAAATATCATATCTGATAAAGGTCAATAAGCTAAAAAAATGGACGATACAGACGCCAAAAATCCTAACATTCTAAATAGATCTGATTCTGAGATTGCAAGAAAAACTTCACCTAATCTAATAAACGAAGGGATTTTAGCAGGTCAAAAGATTGCCAGGATATCTGTTATAACATTAATTGGCATTGGAATTATTGAGCTCATTATGGGACATTTCAGTGGCAGTGTTGTGGCTACTGCTGACGGCATAGACTCGCTATCAGATGCCATGATTTCATTTATTGTATTATTAGGTCTTCGTATTGCCCATCGTCCTGCTGATAAAAAATTTCATTTTGGTTACCGCAAGGTTGAAAGTTTTGCAGCATTGATGGCTGCAATTGGAATGGTTATTATAGGTTCTATTATATTATATCATTCTTATGATGCATTAGTAAATCCACGAGAGATTAATCAACCTATTCTGACCATGGTTGTTTTAGCAGCTGCTGCAGCTATATCTCTACATAGAGCATTCCAAATGCGACTTATTGCAAACAAGTATGATTTACTCTCGCTAAAAACTGACGCCAAGAATTCAATAAAAGATGGATCAGCTTCGGTAATTGGTTTTTTTAGCATATTAATTGCGACCCAATTTGGCTTTTTACAAATGGACGCTATTGGAGGCATGATAATAGCTGGATACATCTTCTCAGTTTCATATATATCACTCAAACAATCATCATTAATTCTTGTAGATGCATGGCAGAATCCGAAGATTACAGAACTTGTTAAAAGAATCGTTGAAGAAAGGTTTAAACATGAACAGAGTAAAGTTAGATCAGTACTTTTGCGGTCAACAGGAATGGTCGCTCAAGCAGAGGTCCATATCGAAGTTGACGGTAACAAACCATTAACGGATGTAGAATTATTATCAATAGAAATAGAAATGGCAATTCGTTCCAAAATACCAACGATGGAAAGAGTTTCAGTTATTCCTCATTCTTTTACTTTACCAAAATCAGAATCGAAAAGATGGAGCGGAATATTCGGTAATAAAAATAAGACAATAAGTTCTAAATAGAATTAAAAATATAAAAAAACCTTTTGATCTGCTTTTGTGTTATCTTTTATTATTTTTATTATTATTATTATGGCAGCAGGTAAAAATGGTATTACAATAACACAAATTATGCAAATAATTCGCAAATAATTCGCAACTTGTACTAACTTCAGATTATTACAACATTTGAGGATAAAACACGTGGTTAGATATAATTCTGCTATCTTGTATATACTATTGTTAGTAGTCAGAAGGGTTAAAATCTATTCTTTGCAGGCAACACAGACCGCAAGTTATATCGTAAAAATGTAATCTATCATTCGATAATGTATTATACCTTCAAAGAGGATTACTTTGCTGATAATTTAAAAACTTACTGGCGATCATTTTCCATTGTAAGTACCAAATATAAATTATATAAATTCTATTGCAGAAAATTTTGTTACACAATTATCAAATGAAGTACATTGGTAAATGAAGCATTTATCATGTTGACTTATATACATAATTGTTTATGATTTAATTTAAAAAAAGATGAGTAAAAAAAAGCCTTTCTAGTTATATCTATTCGCATAACATGAGAATGTAGCAGTTTCTTGTAACATTTTTCTGTTTTTCAGCATACTACTAAATAAGTTGTAATAAGTCTAGTT
>DASQYF010000363.1:0-2226 GCA_035639375.1 Nitrososphaeraceae archaeon | reverse complement strand
AACAAATATGGAAAGGATAGCGTTTCAACAATGGTTTGTAATTGGTACCCGCAAGCATGTAAATTTTTGAGGTAAAACACCACCTTCATTCAACATATTAAAAAAGGAACATTGAAAGAAGTATTCGGCATATTAAGGATTGTACTAAAAAGTTTTCATCACTATTTTATGTTTACTAAAGATGTTAACAACTAATGCAAACTAGTATATGTTGCCAATTGCTTAAATATTTATATTAATTATTATAATGATGAGGGAAATATCGTAAGTTAATGGAGTCTTTCATTCGCGAGTGAAATTATAAATATCATCAGTTGTCGATTCTAGACGGCATAAATTTCTAGCCTACGTTAGTCTCTGTCATACTGATTTGCTATTTCTTTATTGCATGGTTGATAGTGAAATATAACAAGACCTGAATTAAATATCTTAGTTTTTATTTCTCTTACTTTCCTTACAACAATCTCATTTAATTGATCTTTAGAATCTGCATTAACTTTTGCAATTATATCATAAATACTTTGAACTCTATAGAATTCTTCAATCTCTGGTATCCTTTTTAGTTCTTTAATGATGTTTTCTGAAAAAGGAAAATCACAATCAATTAAGATAAATGCAGATGATGATGTCAACTAATATTATATAGTGTTATTCAAATAAAACTTGATCAGCAGTAACAGCATATAT
Organism: Nitrososphaeraceae archaeon; assembly: GCA_035639375.1. Classification (GTDB taxonomy): domain Archaea; phylum Thermoproteota; class Nitrososphaeria; order Nitrososphaerales; family Nitrososphaeraceae; genus JAJNBK01. Next base: position 1,539 of record DASQYF010000363.1, on the reverse strand, counting down.
TTGGTGGACACAATGACAAATTTGACTCACATTTACCATCCAGTGGGGAATTTCTTACACATTATATTTTTTAGTAATGACATGATATCATTGTTATAAAGAATCATATGGTATCATCTGATGAAAGAAGAGGAGAAAAAGGAGAAGAAAGATGAGGGAATCCAGAGAAACAATAATACTTGCTAATTGGAAAGATAGATTTTTCGCTTGGATTGTTGATTTTATCTTGGTTTCCATAGCTTTGGCAGTATTGTTTGCTGCAATATCAATACCAATTTGGTTCTTCTATTATGGTGATGACATGACAGCAGTAAGAGCGTACAAAAATGTACAACCTTTACACTACATCATATCAAGCCTTGCTTTCTTTGGATATTGGACATACTTTGAATTTACTAGTGGCCAATCAATAGGCAAGAGACTTTTGAAGATAAAGACCATAGATGTTTCTGCTAATAGAATTGGTATCAAAAGCGCTGCAATAGAAAGCTTTGGCAAAGCTTTCTTGCTTCCAATAGATGTAATCTTAGGATGGATATTTACTAATAACAAAAGACAGAGATTATTTAATAGGATAAGTAACACTATTGTGATCAAATTAAAGAAAAACCCAGATGTTATACCAGAAGATATTAGATATACAAAAGACTAGCCTCCTTCTTAACACGAATGTAAAACTGTTGAAGACTTCAGTCTATGCAACATAAAATAATTCTTTGTAAAGGTCCTAAAGGTCTCGTTAGAAGTTAATACTATTTTCTGTTTTACTACTATAAGATCATAAGCCAACTAATGTAAGCAGGAGTAGCGATGCTTATAATCAAACAATTATTATTACCTTAAGTAAATGGCAGCAACAGAAAGTGCAAAAATGCAGAAAAAAAGTTTAAACTCTTCACCAGATCAAGCACGTACTTTTGAAAAAGAAAAGATTGAGCTTGCAAATTTAGTGGTTATGTTACTTGTCAACAACAAAGAACATGATTTAGTTTTTAAAACAGCAGGAATATCACGTGAATTGGTTTGGATTCAACATTTGCCACAAGGAGACTTTGCAGTTGCCTGTTATGAGACTGACGACCCTGAACAATCATTGAATGTATTAGCTACCTCCAGTGAACCATGTGCTGCCAAGTTCCGTGAACATTTGAATAAAGCACATGGATTAGATATTATACTCATCCGTCGATGAAACTTAATGAGTTAGTGGTTAATTGGAAGGGCTGAACATAGAGATTATAAAGCCCCTATCATATATGTAAAAAACTCATTACACAAGTCACTTTTCAAAATCACAATCACAATGCGCCCTTACTTTCGAATTAAGATATGGCACGAACGATTGGAGGCATGCTATTTCTTGATAATAGTGCTAATAATAATAATCCATATGAAGATGGGATTCCCGCTACAGACGCGAATTGAGAAATCGTCCTATGAAATAGCACATAAAAATAATTTAAGGCGGTATAACGTCTTTCCTAATCTACAAAGCAAAACGTTATGTTATTGTAAACTTAGCGATGACTTTCCGTTACC
>DASQYF010000362.1:0-2477 GCA_035639375.1 Nitrososphaeraceae archaeon | reverse complement strand
TTATAGTTCCACCCAACTTAATAGACCTCTTTTTCATTAAAATGTAGTATATTAATATGAACAAGGAGCGAACAATTACCATATTAATGCTAATACGGCTATATTTGGTGAGCCTATTGCTAGCTTGCTAGATTATCATGCTCCTACAGTAAAACGCTTCTGGTTATTCATCATTCCAGAATTTATTGGATTTGCATGCGCCGGCGGTATAATGATGGTATATTATGGAGGGCCAAGGAAAAAGCAGTGATGCCAGAAAATTGTGCAGACATTCTTAGGCTCTAGATCCTACAGATTATCGTCTGCCAATAATGACTTTGCTATTCCTAAAGAGGCTAAATGATACCTTTGAAGAGAATGCAGAGATTTATAATAAATTTATATAAGCATCCTTAACGAAACGGGCCGGGTCGGATTCAAACCCTCAGTTCGTAGTCTTTTTTGTTAGGGTTCATATTAGTTTCAAAATTATAGGTAGCTAATAAATTTTTCTGGGACTGTATGGCTCTGTTAACTTAACTGTTTTCGCTAGAAATTTCATAAGCTTTATTCTGTCTATTTTCATATGCAGATATAGAATAAACATTTTGATCCAATTAGTAACATGTTGTCTATTGCAACTTTCCGATCTACATGGAAAGTGATCATCAAAACATTCAGTCCTATCTTTTATCTTTTGAATGAATCTTTCCATAATATTCTAAGTTCAGTAGCGTAAACTTGATGTTTTAATCTTAACCATTTACAAGCATCCATGTCTGATGAAGGGTTTGGCTGAGGTATGTAATGGTAGTCACTAATAGATGATAGGGGTATAATTGTCCCTTCTAGGTTAATTGTTAAAATATTCGTAATAATCACTTTAATCAAAGCACAGCTTTATCGATTTAGTTAGAAAACTTTTAAAGCTTATTCTTTTCCTATTCTAGTTTAGAACCTATTTTCAGCACCGATATCTGCTTCAGGAAATTAATTAAGATCCCGTTATTGTACCATTTGAATAGGCTGCGACGATTTAAAAATCCTAATTGAATTACTGAACATATTTGACCACATTAAAGAGGCTATTTCTTTATGGGACGATTGGGTTCAAAGCATAATGGCATGCTACTTACGCCATGGAAAAAAACGCCATGAAGTGGTTTTAATAATTTTTCTTTATATTCATTAGCAAATCTTAAGTTATGCAGTCTATCAAGAATTATCTTTAAAACCACTTGCGCCTCCAGCGTGGCCAAGATAGAACCTAGACAGAAATGAATGCCATGACCAAAAGCCAAATGTGTATCAGTAGTATTGCGATTTATATCAAATATCTCAGCATTGCTAAAAATTGACTCATCATGATTCGCTGAACCAATCCACATTATCATCCTTTGTCCACGCAGTATTGTTTGTTCTTTTCCTTTCTCTCCTAGAGTAACGTCATGAATAGCAAAACGGAATACTCCTTGAACAGGAGAGCGATAACGCAATGTCTCTTCTATTGCAGAAGAAATCAGTGAATCATAGTCATTATGGCTATTACCATTATTCTGTAGCAACAGGAGTTGTTTTAGTTGTTGGGGGTGCTCAAGTAATGATCGAACTACATTACCTATTAGATTTACAGTTGTTACGTGTCCGGCTAAAAGTAAAAGTGAACAAAATGCCAAAATATCTTCTCTAGATAACTTATTACCATCTATCTCTGCTCTTAGCAAATTATCTATTAGATCAATACCTGATGACGACTCTTTTTGCGTTCTTCTCTTTTCAATAATATTGTTAAAATATGAATCCATTTCACTTTGAATTCTTGAAAATATCTTCTCAGAATCCTTATCAGTAGGAAGATTATTGCTGCTGCCTCTGGTTGAACCGAGTAGGTCATCTGCCCACTTCTTAAAAGTATCCTGATCTTTGGCTGGAATGCCAAGCAGCTCAGCAATTACTGTTACAGGTAAAGGATAAGCTAAATCGTTTATGAGGTCTATATGACCTTGTTCAATAACATTGTCTATCATATCATGACAGATCTGTTCAATTCGTGGTTTCAGTTTGTATATAGTGTTTGGACTAAAAGCTGATGAAATAACTCTTCGTAGTTGACTGTGACGTGGTGGATCAGATGTAAGAAGACTGCTTCGTAATGGTTGTCTTTTTTTGTGATCTTGCAGTTCTCTTGATTTTTTTATTTCTTGTTCTTGCTGAATATTGACTAACTTTTGAATATCTGAAGAAAAATTTCTATAATCTGTCAGGATACTTTGAATATCATTATAACGAAAAAATCCCCATATTCCATTTTTCTCGTCATATTCTATGGGATGGAGTTTTCTCATTTGAGCATAAAAGGGGAAAGGGTTAAGGCTTTCCTGTGGAGATGGAAAAATGTTCATACTGTATTGGTTATTAAACTATGGATCTTATTTATATATGCATTATATTATTCTAGCATTTTCAAATGTCGTGGCAATTTAATTAATGGTGATTCA
>DASQYF010000361.1:0-4780 GCA_035639375.1 Nitrososphaeraceae archaeon | reverse complement strand
CTAATAAAATTAAACTCAGAAAAACAGTTCTTTGATTCATTAGCGGATAAAGCAAGATTTGGGGGCGGTAGTATCCGCGGTATTCCAACTGTCGATGTAAAAGGAGGAAATGCAGTAAATGTTGCATATTGCCTTGCAAGTCTTGGCGCAAAAGTTACTCTATTTACTATTGCAGATGACATTGGCTCTGCTATAATAAGACAAATATTCTCAAAATTTGAAGATAGATCTAATCTTCGAATAATAAATGGAAAACATGGCTGTACTACATCATTTGAATTTCGAGATGAAATTAACTCTAAAGTAAATGTTATGGTAAGTGACATTGGAGATAACGCAGATTTTGGTCCTGAGCGGATTAATTCTTCTGATGATCTGAAAATTTTGACCAATGCAGATGGAATCATAGTAGTTAACTGGGCTAGTAATTTTAAAGGAACACAATTAGCAGAACATGTATTTACTAATTCTCCAAAAGCTCTACATTTTATAGACCCCGCAGACATTGATACAAGAAAACAAGAATTTTTAGACTCAATCACAAAAATTTCTGATATCATCGACGTTCTCAGTATAAATGAAAATGAATATAATTCTCTTGCAGGAGTAGTTGGAATTGATACCCTTCCCATGGAGGGCCATATCCAAGATAGTGTAAGAAATGCTGCAAAAAAGCTTGCAGAAAAAATTGGAGTTAGCATTGACTTACACACTAGAATAGGTGCGGCATGGTCAAATGGAAAGGAAACTGAATTTGTACCTGCAATCAATGTTGAGGCAAAGACTCTGACTGGCGCTGGCGATTCATGGGATGCTGCTGATATTATTGGTTATCTAGCAGGATTAGATGCCGAAGAACGACTAATCTATGCAAACGTATGTTCCTCACTATACGTTAGGAATCCGCATGCGCAACCGGCTACTATGACTGAAGTTTCTGAACTATTAGAAAGAATAGGTTATAATAAATAGATATACTATTTACTAATGTTCATCTTCTATCCTAGGAGATAATCATAAATCGTATAAAATATAATTATTGTATAGATGGATTACCTAATAGTTCGATAAACTAATAAATCAAGATCTGTAGTAGACAATAGGAATTGGAAAAAAGTCAACCTGCGTTTACGCATATTTAATCATATGACTAATGAGTCTATCAACATTAGAGCAAGCAATAATGTCTTGTATAATTATCAAGTCCACAATTAGAAAATCACATATTTCTACGTAACTACTAATTTTGTATGATCCATCTTTTTATTGGACCGAAATTTCTTGGTCATTTCTCGAATTTCATTTGCCTCACCACTAAGGAGAAAGATCTCTAAACATCTATTCCTATCGATTTTGTTGTGTAAATGTGTATTGATTAGTTTGTCGTAATCATGTCTCATTTGTGACACTTGATCATCAGACTTCTCGTCATGGATCACCAATAATAACGCATGAATCATACCTATTAACTCCTGTCTTTCTCTGTCTTCTGCTAACAAATTTCGAATTCCTGCCCTAACAATTTCTGATCTTCCTGAAAAACCAAGAGAATTTTGTAATTTATCTATCTCTTCTAGGATCTCTTTATTGAGTGATATGCTTACTATGGTCAATATATTATTAAATGTCTACATATAAATATATAATTCTTATTAATATACATATATATTTTATTATTTATATATTGAGTTTGCACAATAATAGTAAATCAGAGTGCATTGCAATTGTTTTAGCGATGCTGATTCATTAATCAGAACCGTCTATACAACAAAATCAGTTCAGTAATAGTTTTCTTGTTGCTGCTATTAGATAAAACAGAGGGAATATCATTTTATTCTTTATGATTTTGTATTTGACATTAGACAAATAAATCAGGTTTGTGTGATAATGATTCATAAACTCTATGTGAAAACAAATGCCAATGAACATAAGTTAAGAGGCATATTTAGTTGTAATCAGTAGCAAGAATCGGTTAAAATTATTTATAATCGATGACCAATGTTGATCCAAAGGTAATTATTACTATTACAATGGCAAACCAAGTAATTATATTACTTTGGTTAATTACAACGAACAAATATATAAAAACGACAGTTATATTGAAACAACTTAGATTTTATTACATTCTATATTAGTTCAGTACTTTTGCGGGAAAATTATCTACATCAACATATTTTACTAGACTATAAATTATAAGATACATTAATAAAAGATTGCAATTATCAAACTGATAGATCTGTTGAAAATTGATGCAAGTTATTATGGCGAGTTAATTCATCCTGAATTATCTAATCCTATTGAAGATACCGCTTATAACCAAGTAATTATAAGTCCTATAGAGAGTACACATCAGAAAGGAAAAAAAGGCATTAGTTATATAGAAAAGACAAAGCACAATGTTACTATCCTAAAGGTGAATATTGATTGCAAATAGTAAGCATTGACAATGTCTCTTATAGATATAATTCAGCTCTTGTTCTAGAAGATATTTCATTCTCAGTCGAAAAAGGAGATTTAATAGGAATAATTGGTCCTAATGGTGCCGGCAAAACTACTTTATTTCGTTCAATGCTCGGATTACTGGAAGGCTATCAAGGCAGAATTACATTCTTTGGTGAAGATATTAGAAAAAATAGAAACATATTTCAAAAAATAGGCTATATTCCGCAGAAAATGTCAATAGATCAAGGCTTCCCTGCAACAGTTGAAGAAATTGTTTCGTTAGGAATAAGTGGTAAAAAATTATCTAAAAATAAAATAAATTATGCTATCGAAACAGTAGGATTATTGGAACAGAAGGCGAAGCGAATTGGGGAATTATCTGGTGGACAACAACAACGAGCTCTTATTGCAAAAGCTCTAGCAAATGAACCAGAATTGTTGATACTTGACGAACCAGTTACAGGAATTGATTTGGAAGCACAGAATAAATTTTATATTTTACTAAAGAAATTAAATGAAGACAATAAGATTACGATAATATGGGCCTCCCATGATCTAGATGCAGTAAACAAACTTGCAAATAAGATTGCATGTGTTAATAGACGCATGTTCTTCCATGGTGATGCTACTGTCTTTTTTGAAAATAATGAGCTGCTAAAAGCATATTCTGAATCAACGATGCAAGCACACATGCAGCTGCACGATCAACGCTAGAAACAATACACTAGAGAATTCTTGAATTTGATTTTATACACGAGGAACTATGCAATGATCTCCCAGTTATAATTGTAAATAGTAAATTTTTATTAAAAGACTCTATTTTGTTTATTCATTCCCTTCAAGTATTTTGAATTATAGTCGGATTTTTAAAATAATTATGATTTCTCAATATTGACAGCCTCCCAGTTCGTATACAATGAGCATTGGGATACAAAGATCACTCTATCTAAAAATACTTATAATACAATAATTGCAGTAGTGAGATTAGAAGGTTTAGCAATTATGTTATGCTGAAAGTTTACAAATTAATGAGGGGATCTATCTCTTTGAGCGTTTATCAAGGAATATCTTCTATAAACGTGGAAGACATTTTTGATTTTGCATGGGTGGGTATAAGCTTTACTATAGTGATGGTAATTAGATAATTATACATACTTCAGAGAATCAGGCTAATCTTAACTTAAGAAATCACCTCTTTATTGTAATTATCAACAAACAGCAGGAATAAATTTATGACGTCTTTTAAATTATACACTTTCCCTGGTACGTAAAAACAGTCATCAAAATTAAGTTAATTCGTAATATACTGATAGTTCTCAATTACGATCTTTTTCACAGATATATATTTTATTTTAATAAGTCGTGAAAACCTGATAATTATTAAAATATCATGTATCTTATAGAGAGCATAAATAGTTCTAATCAAGATAACTTGATACTATTTATTTGCTTTTTTGCACACGAAAAATTGTTCTTAAATATATAATTCAAGTTTTAATAGAAACAATCCCAAATTAAGGATGTGTCAAATCCAGCAGATGAATTAACACAACTAAAAAGTAGAATTGAATTATATGAAAAGGAATTACATGATATCACTCAAAAAATAACGGATTCACTCAATGAATCTACACTAACAAGTAATGCTGAAGAAGTTGCTAAAATATATGGAATAGCGATATTGCAATATCAAAAACTAGTAAAGGCGTACAAGGAATATATTGATTCAGTAGAGAGGAATGTTTAATTGTTAATTGGGGGCAGACAAAGGTATAATACAGAAGATATGAGACATTGTAGTAGACAATGTATATCTTGTGTGAATAGTAAGCAAACATTTATTGTTTCAAACGATACACATTTTCTAACTATATTACAGATCTATCCTCGAATTATATTACCACAGTAATATCAAGTTTTACTTAATAACTTTTCAAGAATCTCAAGATAAATGTGGATCTTCAGCATATCACGCTAAGGAATATACATGGACTATGGTAAAATCTGGGATACTACAAATCATAAATAGATAATAAAGCAGCCATTGTAACGCAGTTTGGTTGCAGAGCATGCTTTGTAAGTAGCATGCAACCAGCATTAAATGTATTAATGATTGGGATTCTTGATTATAGTCAGTACATGATGATTCATATATTTTGCATATAGTAACTACGAAGATCTTTATTAAAACCCTGTACTGAATTTGAAGGTCAAGCCATTCTTTTTTATCTATATAGAATGCTCATTCATAGTAGTATCCATGTAATAACATTGTTTCTGCTTCTATACGAAATACAATATAATTCTATATTAAGAGTTGAAATTATTATATTATATT
>DASQYF010000360.1:0-13195 GCA_035639375.1 Nitrososphaeraceae archaeon | reverse complement strand
TATCCTCATGGAACTAAATTGAAAAGGTTTTGCATTAATAATGAAAAAGATTTTGAAGAGCTTATCCAAGAGCAAAAAGAAAAATTGATTGAACATCATGGTAAGAATATACTAATAGTTAATTAGAAGGAAATATTGGTTTAGCTACTCTGCTTTACTTACTTGACGGAGTCCATGGTTCATACAAAATTTTCTCTTGTTGTGAATCATAAGAATATCCAACATGGGTAGGTAATGTTAGACTTCGTAACGCTTTATCAAGAAGCTTATCAGTACTAAGGGTTTGTGCATATGTATGAGCTGAGTTAACAAAAGTAGTAGATAATAGAAGTAGGGCAAGAGACAAGGCTATTACAGTCATTGTTGATATTGGCATCTTGTTCAGAATATTATCTGCATCATAAATTTTATTCATAACTATATAATAGACTTGCTTCTTAATAAAGATAACTGACTGGCCAGTTATCTTTATTAAATAGATTCATTATACCACGAATATGAAAATGCTATGTAAGAATGAATCTAACACCACAGACAGGGCAAAAAAAATAATACTATCTTCAGTAGCTCAGTATGCGCGAGTGTCATTGCTAGAAGAAGAGCAGAAGACAAAAAGAATTTCTGAAATCCAAGCAGCCGAAATATAGTTCTAAAGACAATGAGAATAAGAGAAATCAACTAAAAGAGAAATAAAAATATGTGTCCCAAGGTTTCTGTTCAATATAAAATTAAAGCTAAGGAAAAAATTGTTGAATCAGCACTATTCACTTTTTCAAAATATGGATATGACAGAACTAGGATGGAGGATATAGCTGAAGAAGCTAAGGTGAGTAAGGGTACATTGTACCTTTATTTTAGAAACAAAGAAGAATTATTTTATGCTATATCTGAAAGGAACATTACAAAATTAAAGGAACAATTATCTACATTATTTACAACAAAAAAGGAAGATCTTATATTGAATGCAGAAAAGTTTTATGATAATATTCACAAACAGATGGATCAAGGCTTTGAAAAAGTATTTTTCGAAATAATTGCAGAATCATCACGTAACTCTAAGTTACAAAAGATGTTATATGAACAACGAATAAAGACATTTGACATAATAATAGAATATTTAAATTTACAAGTAAAAAGAGGATTCATCAAGAAAGATACAGACACAAAGACCATAGCAGCAGGTTTGGTCTCACTTTTCAATGGGTTATCCATAAGTAAAGTATTAGGTATAAGTGAGACCTTGAACAAACAAACATGGTTAGACACAGTAAGAGCTATATTCAATGGCATAAGTTAGTATTGAGCTAGTCAAGTCAAAATGTCGTGGTTATAGATTGAAGGACCTCTCTAGATGGAAATACCTACAGGTAGTGATAGGAAAATACATCCACTATCTCCACTACCTCCACAACACCTATTTCGTGCTCAAATTCAGTCTAAAATCGGTGGGGGTATTCACTTATCTTACATTCAATACCTCCACAAAGCCAATTAACTAACTCTATTTGGTGGAGATATCTTACTATCAGTGGAGATATGCGTTTGTGATACCTCCACTAAAAGAAGCTCAAATCAAGCTCCTATTGACAAAATAAGCAAAAGTGGAGATGGTAGAGGTAGTGGAGGTAATCTAGTACATAGATATATGGTACAGCGTTGTTTTACACTTTATTTAGCCCACATGGCATACGCAAATATTAAGAGTCGCATTGAACAACTCATGAAATCAATCAACGTTGAGATAACTATGGACATGACATTGGAATTTCAGAATCTCGCTACAAACCAACTGAACGAGAAGGCTCGTGCAATAAACTCGGAGAATAACGGGTACGAAGCCTGGTTACCTAAGATAGATAATTTGGTTCGGATATATAGATCTTGACAAAGGTGTTGAGTTTTGATGACTGTCTACTTTAATTAATATATTAACGATCATAATCTTTTAATCTTTATGAACTATCAAACACTAATAGATAAAGAGTATAACGTACTGAGGAAAACCACTTTATCTAGCCTAAAAGACGGAAGCGAAACAAATCGCAATTTTCCTACTAATACTGACAAACGAGTAGATTTCCTATTGTGTCGTACATGTTTTTGGTGTGCCTCATATCTTAACTTTGGTGAATTATCCATTATTAGGTGTCCTATCTGTCACAATAACGGCATGGAACAACTATCAGTATCAACTCAATGAGATCGGAGTTACACATACCGCTCAATTACCCAAATGAATTAGATTGACAGTTTTATTTATACTTGGACTTCAATACATGGTAGTATTTTCAGCTCAAAATTGACAGAGAATTGATGAGAGGTATTCTTGGATGATTATATACTATCTCCAGTTTTCAGTAATATCTTCACGTCTCATTTACTGATGGATATATTTATCATCTGTGAATATATCGCTGTACAATAGCTCGCTTAACAGAAAGAAAATAACAGGCAATTATAGAGATAACTAAACCATGATTGGAGATATATATACATACGTACCTTCACTAAAATAACTTCAAATCCATCTCCTTTTGACAAAATAAACAAAAGTGGAGATGGTGGACATAGTAGATGTAATTTTTTACTTAATCCTGTTTGCATCAGTAAAACATCAATAATCTATTCTGTAGGTTATGTGCGACACGGGTATAGTATTATTTCATCTACAGAAAATTTGATTAGACATTTGGATATGTAAATTGTGACAGCAGTGTAAGTAATAATCACGATTCTCTTGGTTTATTTCAGCTGATGATCTATATTCACACAATAGTCACAAAAAGAATGAGTATTAGTATTGTTGCCAGAATGTGAACTCATTTGATTATCAGTCAATAATGATAAGATGTCATTCTATTCCACTAAACCATTCCCTCTTTATGGTCCAAAGAGTCCATGCCAAAATCCTCCGAAAAGTCTATGTTCTTTCCAAGGTCCACCAAATGATCTATGGACTTTCTCAGCTCCTATTGGTCCAGACATTGGCAGCTGATTGAATGAACCTATATGTTGATCTTCTGATGTATATAGAACCTGATTATTTCCAGCATCGACGATTACTTTCTGTACAGTTTCTTTAACGGGGTCTATTACAAAGTAGGTATATGTTAAATATCCTTGTGTCAGTCCTAAGTGGCCCCCTAACAGTGTTCCATTAGCAATTTGTTTCTGTGCAGTTTCAGCAGCTGATATGAATGGTATCTTTACATTCTCTTTGATAAAATTCTTTATGCTATCTTTGACACTTATCGAACCATTGATTGTAGGTATTCTACCCTGTTCAGGTATATCTGTATTATTTGCTATAGTTTGTTGTTGTTGTGCCCATGTGTGTGCAAATGGCGAAGCTATAAAGATAGCTGATAATAAAATTCCAATCCCTAAGATGGCTGGAATCAGAATCTTCTTGCTTATAAGCTTCTTTGAATCTATCGTTTTCATCGTAGAATAAATGATCTGAATTTTAGTTATAACCATTATTTACCTATGTCACGTAACTTAGTTACCTGAAGTCCTATATTGTCAATATAGTTACTAATAATAATTCGGAAAATTGTATGTTATGGGATAAAACTAAATATTCATATGATGTACTAAGCCTAGCCATGATCAAATGTACTATATGCGAATTCAAATTGATATTTGTATTTCATCGTTTCCCATCATTTTATTATAAAGAATCACCATGATCTTGCTGATGACAACTCCAATCCAGATAGTATTCATCTCTACTATTACTGCAATTGAGTCAAATTGGTCCATGAATATCGAGACAGGATATATATAAGGAAGGACGTTCTTTTGAAACTTTACAATTATGGAGAACTCAACCAAAGCAGACTTATGAGCTATTGCGGGTTAAACAATGTAAAGCATAAAGAAATTCTTGACGACATGGTCAAAAAGGGGATGATAAGCAGAACGGAAGAAGCTTGGGGAAATAAGACAATAATCAAATACTCGGCTTCAGAAAAAGGAAGAGAAATTCTCAGAGAAATTCTAGAACCGTATGAAGAGTTTTTTCCAAGGAGTGAAACAGGTAAAAAAGGATATGATGAAGATTGAGATGCTTATGATGTTAATGACTACAACAGATAACAAAGTTACTACATTTCTTATAATGTAGTGGTGGAGAACAATTAGCTCATGACAGATGCACAGAAAAATGACAACGATGATGATGACAACACATCCAGAGAGAATATCTTTCAAATAATGGATGGAATTATCGTTCAATTAAACAAAACTAAGAAGATGTTTATCATAATGATTCTTACTATTATGATCATCCCACCAATAACATTTGCAGTTACCTTTGCTTTATTAGGACCTCCATTTCCCTTTCATGATAGAGGGCCGCCTGACAGATTTGGCCCGGGCTTTAATCCTGCTTTTGGCATCGCACGCATCGTTCCGTTTCTAATCTCCATCATATGGTTAGGAATAGGTATTTGGCAGTGGTTTGTGCTTTCGAAATGGAGCAAAAAATATGAGCGCTATAGGGAATTACAGAAGAAGATTGATGAGAAATTGGATTATGATAACACTGATGAGGCCAAGAAATAGAAGCAATTATAACAATAAAAAATGCCATACACAGAGCTGCCGTATGTCTTGTTTGATAGTATTGGAGGGCTGAACAATTACAACATTATGCAGGAATATCAAATCAGTTAGAAAATGTAAGGTCTACTATAGTAAGATGGTTTTTTATACTAGAAGAGAGGGAATTAATGGTTGGATCAAGAAAACATGCGCTAAGTGAATTTATTATTATTATTATTATTTCTAGGATGGAATCGCTAAGCAGGCTCATATTCTTCTTTTTAAAATAATTGGTGTTGTTATTATTATCATCATCCCACTTTCCTATCTTAAATTGTCGAGTATTCTTTGAGCAATAAAATAAAACCTCAGGTAACTAAGTTACGTGTCATAGGTAAATAATGGTTATAACTAAAATTCAGTCTCTCCTATTTCACAATGACAATAACAGCAAATTCAAAAAAACTTGAAAGTATAAAAGCACTGACCATGATGTCAGCAGTCATAGTAATAGCTTCTGTTGTTATGATAACAGTATGGCAAATACCCCAAGCAATAGCTGCTTCTTTAGAACAACTCAGGGTCAGCCATAAAATATCTGCACCTGTTGATCAAGTTTGGAAAATTGTTTCAGATGTCGACAATGATACAAAATATTGGTCTACTTTTAAAAACATCAAAAATATCAACAAGACAGATAACATAATCGAGAGGGAGGTAACAATCACCGCAGGTCCACAGGATGCGAAAACTCATCAATTTGTAACTGTGAATCCAGAACTGAGATTAATACAAACAAATATCACCGAAGGTCCTGTAACAGGCAGTAGAGTACTCATACTGAGCCCTTCATCTGACTCCAATGCAACAAAAATTGATGTATTGTGGAATATCGATATGTCTAATATTCCTGCAATTATAAGGGGTTTTGCAAAAGATAGTTTTATGAAAACAACAGAAGAGGCACTTAATAGGATAGCACAGATAGCCGAATAGGTATACTTCTACTTTTTCCTTTCTTTCTCTTATCGAAGCTTGCTATACACTGAATATTGTCAACGAACGAATCAAAAAGTGGATAACGGACTATCATAAAACTCTACTAATGTTCAAGAGTTTTTAACAGCAGTCCTGCTCATTAGAGGATAAACTCTGACTTCTTTAAAATCGCTAACAATTTTGTTGGTAAAGGATATTCCTTCTTTTTCAAGTAACTCTCTCTTGTGGTATTACCATAGACATACTAATTCAGTTTGCCATCCGACATGATTATCCTGTGCCATGGCACAACAATTGGGTTTGGATTCTGAAGATAGTGCCTTCTTCATTGGAATCAACAAAGTAATAGCATGTCAATATGATATAAAGGCAGTAAAATAAAATCTAAATACAAACTTTGATGTCGATGCTTTTTTTACTTTGTATGATCTTGCATTTCAAGCAGAATTATCTTTTAGTTACGCATATTTTATGTCCAAAAGTAATCAAACTATATATGGGGCAGACTTTGAAGCTAGTAAAGTTAAAGAAATCTATGCAAATTATCACGGGTGATCTTTATTCATTTTTAGCAGAATATCCATTAGAAGAAAAACTCAGTAAAGAAGTAGAGTTTTCAAAGATTCAGAGAAGACAGTTATCCCAATTTGTTAAATATTACTTACCTGAAAGATATAAATGGCCGAAAATATGAAAAAACAGTCCAATCCCTCATGTGATGTTCTAATTATAGGTAGTGGCTCTGCAGGTCTTCGAGCTGCTATCGAAGCTCATGATGCTGGTTCTCATGTTCTTATAATTAGTAAAAGTAAAAAAGGAGATCCTCATACAGTACTTGCACGAGGGGGTATCAATGCAGCTCTTGGTACTATGGATCTAGAAGATAACTGGATGATACACGCAGCCGATACTCTAAGAGAAGGAGAGTTTCTTGCAGATTATGAAAGAGTTGAGCTACTTTGCAAAAATGCACCTGACGCTGTGAATGAATTAGTCAATTGGGGTGCCAGATTTCATAGAGAAAAAGATGGTAGATTAACACAACGATTTTTTGGAGCCCACACTTATAGAAGGACTGTATTTTATGAAGATAGAACTGGTGAGGAAATAATTCGTGTTTTGATGGACGAGGTTAGTCAGCGGAAAATCGAAATTGTAGACAGTGTTTACGTCATAAAATTGTTAAAATCAGATGATGTAATTGGAGAAGAACCAGGAGGAGAAGAAGTCAAAGGAGCACTTGGCATAGATATCGAAAAAAAAGAAATTGTGATATTTGAATGCAAGTCTTTAATACTTGCTGCTGGTGGATATACGCGAGTCTATTCAGTCAGTAGTTCTAGAATTTTTGAAAACTATGGAGAAGGAGTGTCTCTAGCATATGAAGCAGGTGTGGATCTAGTAGATATGGAGATGGTACAGTTCCATCCTACCGGAATGGTTTGGCCAGAGAAAGCACTGGGTACTTTAGCCACTGAAGCAATACGTGGTGAAGGTGGCATATTACTAAATTCAAAAGGTGAGAGGTTCATGAAAAATTACTATCCGGAAAGAATGGAGCTAGGACCACGTGACATAGTAGCTCGTGCAAATTATAATGAAATAGCCGCTGGCAGAGGTACGGAACATGGAGGAGTTTGGTTGGACATAACCCATTTACAAAAGGAAAAAATTTTAGACAGGCTGCCCACCATGTATGAACAGTTCAAAAATATTGCTGGAATCGACATATCCAAAGAGAAAATGGAGGTTGGACCGACTGCACATTATTCGATGGGTGGAGTGGTAGTAGATATGAAATGTAGAACAAACATTAGAGGTTTATTTGCTGTTGGAGAAGTGATAAGTCAGATCCATGGTGCTAATCGTTTAGGTGGAAATAGCTTATTGGACACAGTAGTTTTCGGAAAAATTGTTGGTAGTGAGGCAGCGAGATTAGCACAGGAAGTAGGAAGAGAAATAAACAAGATCAGAGAACCATCAGAGCTACGATTGAATGTTAATAACCAAAAAGAATTTGATGATGATGGAATTTTTATAGTTAAGGAACCAATTAAGTTTCGCAATGAAATACAAAAGCTAATGAAACAGAATGCAGGAATAATAAGAGAAGAGACAAAGCTGCAAAATGGATTGAAAAGAATTTTGGAATTAAAGAACGAGTTTTACTCTAACGATAATATTTTGAAAGAATTCAAAATTGATGATGATAATAGTGAAAATATTTTTTTAACTTGGGAAGTAAAGTCGTCACTAGTTGTTTGTGAGGCCATAATAAGAAGTGCCCTAATGCGACAAGAGAGTCGAGGAGCTCACTACCGGTCTGATTTTCCAGAGATAGATGACGAAAAATGGAATGTAAACATCTATTGCAGGAAGGTAGCCAGAGAAATGGTGTTGTTTAAACAGAGGGTTAAAGAAATCAAAGGACCATTGGCAGATTTGCTTGAAGCACATGTCAAACCGGAACACCATCGTGAATTCGAATAATTAGACAATCTATGATTAATTTGCTGAAGTCATCAAGAAAAAATAAAATGGATGAAATGAATAAAAAGAACTATTTCAAGCAGATATAATTTTTTATTATGATGTTATAAAAAAACTCACATATATTAAGCCATATAATGATCTATTGAGCTATGAATGAATGAATATGAGAACATGCGTACTGCTGATATTGTAGCTGAAGCTTTGCTTGATTGGAAGGTTGATATAATTTTCGGGTTACCTGGTGATGGCATAAATGGATTTATTGAATCATTAAGACGCCGGCAAGACAGAATCAAATTCATACTAGTGAGGCATGAAGAATCAGCAGCATTTATGGCTTGTGCATATGCAAAATACACAGGGAAATTGGGAGCATGTGTTGCAACTTCAGGACCTGGTGCAATACATCTTTTAAATGGGTTATATGATGCTAAAGCGGATAATACTCCTGTTATTGCTATCACTGGAACCACTTACTCTGATTTAATGAATTCTAGCTATCAGCAGGATGTTAATTTGCTACAGCTATATTCAGATGTTGCAGTTTACAATGATATGATAAGTGTTCCAGAGCAAGCAGAAATGGCAGTTGATATTGCATGTAGAACTGCACTAGCACACAGAGGAGTAAGCCACTTAACAATCCCTATAGATGTACAAGAAAAGAAATTAAATGGTAAATATTCTAGGCATAATGTTGCATATCATACCTCTGATGTTTATGTTGCCGAAACAATTCCAAGTCACCATTTAATAGAAAAGGCAGCTGAAATCATTAATGCAGGAAGTAGGATCGTTTTACTTGTAGGACAAGGAGCGCTTGGATCTGGCGAAGAAGTACTTGCATTAGCTGAAAAGTTAGGTGCTCCAATTGTTAAAGCACTTTTAGGTAAGGCAGTAATTCCTGATGACAATCCATATACTACTGGAGGTCTTGGTTTACTTGGAACGACACCATCTAGTGATGCTATGAATGAAGCAGATACGTTACTTATGATTGGAACATCTTTTCCTTATATTGAGTATCTTCCAAGACCAGGTCAGGCAAGAGGTATTCAAATTGATATAAAACCTGAAAAGATTGGTCTAAGATATCCTGTTGAGATTGGCTTAGTAGGCGATTCAAAGCTAATATTATCTGCGTTGCTTCCACTCCTAGATCAAAAAGATACTCGAGGATTTCTAAAATCAAAACAACATGCAATGAAAAATTGGAATAATTTATTGAAAGAACAAAGTACCAGAAATGATAAACCAATCAAACCGCAAGTTATTGCCGGAGCAGTTTCTGAGGAATTAGATGACAATGCAATAATTTCTGTAGATTGTGGAACAATCACAAGTTGGGCTGCTCGATATATAAACATAAGAAAAGGAATGAAATTTTCTGTATCAGGTACACTTTCAAGTATGGCAAATGGATTGCCGTACGCGATAGCAGCACAAATCGCATTTCCAGAAAGACAATCTATAGCATTTGTTGGTGATGGAGGCCTAACGATGCTTATGGGTGAATTTGCTACAGCAGTACAATACAATCTTCCTATCAAAGTAATTGTTATCAAAAATAATACATTAGGAATGATAAGATGGGAGCAAATGGGATTCCTTGGAAATCCTGAATTTGGTGTCGAATTTACACCAATAGATTGGGTAAAGTTCGCTGAAGCTTGTGGTGGTAAAGGCTATGTCATAAGAGAACCAAATGAAGTAAAATCTAAAATACATCAATCCATGAAAGAAAGAAAACCAACTATAATTGAAGCATATGTAGATCCTTTTGAACCACCTATGCCGCCAAAGGTAGAGATGAGCTTTGTTAATAACCTAGCTGAATCATTTGCAAGAGGGCAACCATATGCTAATAGAATAGGTTTAACTTTATTTAGAAACCAAGTACATAATATTCTAAAAAATATACATTCACATTCTGTAAAAAAAAGGGAGACTGACTAACTTGTTACTATTATTAAAGAACTCATACATTGCCACCATTAATTACTTTTACTAATACTCTTCTACAACATCAAACTCGCCATAAAACATCTTCACTCCCAATGACCTAAAGTCTAATTTTTCCATTTGTGATAGTACTATGACTTCTCTTCCAATCATTATTTGGCGCTTTAAGTGTGTGCATCTGCATTATCTTCTGCTCCTAGTGTTTTATTGTGTTTATATATTAATAAGTAGAGCATGAGGTGCCAACTCTTCTAGCCATTTATCAAAGTCTTGATACAGTCACTTTCATTATCGTTAATAAAAACACTAGCTATAATATGCATAGCTTTTACTAAACAAACTCCTTCTTTCTTTTGTTCTACTTTCTTCAACTATTTTTCTTAGATTCGAAGATCCATGGTAATTATATATTTATGCCATGAAATGACCGAAGACTACTAATAGATATCAGACAAGATCTGACAAATTTTTTGATATTATTGAACTTCCCGGATCGGGATAAGACAAGAGAGCAAAAACCTTTGCAAAAAGATCAAAAATCGATAGTAACTGGGCCTTTAACAACTTTGAATAATCTTGATGTAGTACAAATTGTCCTTCAGGACCTCTTACCTTGACTTTCGCGCCTTTCTCTAAAGTTGAAAGTCTCTTTTTGTATGGTGATTCTCTAATTCTGGTGCTGAACATTATGAAATTCTCAGTTGGAGAAGATGAAATAGTAAAATGTCTGATTGGGCCTCTGGGATCATTATAGACTCCACCTATATCAAAAAAGGCAAATTGCCCCGCAGTATAATCTAATAGTTTTTTGTCTTCTCCTTGATGATCATTTTGCTTACTAAACTTAAACGACGTTACATCAGTACCCTCAACTTTATCTTTTTCTAATAGTATTAGCTCAATCTGAGAGGAAGATTTACTTTTACTTCTCTTAATTAATATGTTACTGCCGTCTACTTTTACTTCATAGGCTGGTTCTGGTTCACTTGCAGGAGGATTTGTCACCTCTCCTGTCCTTACATCAAATTTAGAGCCATGCCAGGGACATTCAACTTCATAACCTTCAAGCATGTCATCAGCTAAAGGACCACCTTCATGTGTGCAAATACTGACAATCGTGTAGTATTTTTCCTCAACATTAAATACATAGTTATTTTCGCCATCAACTTCAACTTCTTCATATGTGAAGGATGATAATCTTTGTATCAGTAATCCCAACAAAATCTCTCTCTCATCATCCATTCTATAAGGACCGTTTACATCTTAGTCTATATGCCTTTGTTCTCTTCTTATCATTAGAGGTATTGTTCCCACATTGCATCTAAAAGTGATAAAAGCAATATGATAGAATGTAATAGATAAACACAAAAACTAAGAGAGAAGGTAAAATTAGAAAATGAAAATAAATAATGAAAAAATGATAACAAAGAGTCAGGCAGACACTTCATCAAATAAAGACAAAATTGATAAACATAGTGATAGAACTGTGTCATCATCACGGTCATCATCAGAAGACAACAACAATAGACTTGAGAATGTGTTGGTACTTCAAGGTGGTGGCTCACTGGGAGCTTTTGGTTGCGGAGTATTCCAAGCACTTGCAGATAACAACATCAAGCTTGATATTATTGCAGGCACATCTATTGGTGGCATAAACGCAGCAGTTATAGCTGGAAGCAAGGATAAAAAACATCCAGAACATCTCTTAGAGCAGTTCTGGTTGGAATTATCTGAGAGCTTTGTAGATTTGGATAAAAATACTCTTCATTCTTCTGCTTCATTACCTAAATTTGTAGAAGACATGCTATTGCCAGCTGGTTATTATTACAATTTTCCTACAGCCTCTTCATCAAAGCAAGAAAGTTATTCAACAACAAATACAAATGAACACGCTATAAAAATGAAGCAGATAAGGTCATTCTATAGCTCAGCTATTTTTGGAAATGATAAAATGTTTAAACCTAGATGGTTACATGAAAACGCATTTTCTGATCCAGAATATTTTACACCAACAAAATGGACTTATATGTATGATCATTCACCTTTAGTAAAAACTTTAGAAAAATATATTGATTATGATAAATTGAAACCTAATGGAAATCCTAATGCACGTTTGATCTTAACTGCTGTAAACGTTTTAACTGCAGAACCACTCACATTTGATAGCTCTAAGCAACAAATAACATCAAAACATATTCTTGCAACATCTGCTTATCCATTGTATAACTTTCGTTGGATAGAAGTAGAAGATGGAGTATATGCATGGGATGGAGGTTTACTGAGTAACACTCCATTAAGAGAGGTCTTAGACGTATCTCCAGTAAATGACAAACGAATATTTCTAGTAGAAAACTATCCAAAAAGAGTAAATGCTCTCCCAAAGAACCTACCAGAAGTTTATCATAGAGCAAGGGACATAATATTTTCTGACAAGACAGAGCATAGCGTAACAATGTCTAAAGTAATAACACTATATCTGAATTATATTGAAGAACTTTACCAACTAATAGAGTCCCGTATGGATCTCACGAAAGTGGATCCAAAGCAGCTTAAAAGAATTCGCAAAAAATATAAAAAATACAAGCAAGAACGAGGAGCTGAAATAAAGAACATCTTTTACATAACACGTGAAGAACCATTTCCTCATATGTATGAAAATGCAGATTTTTCACCAGAGACGATTAAAAATTCAATTAAAGAAGGAGAAATGAAAACAATTCAAGCATTAAAAGGACAAATTAGATCTATGTAAATTCTTAGTACATTCTTATGATCAGCTAGATCTAAGAATAGTATTTTTTGCTTTGCTTATTTTGTCAAAAAGAGCAAGATGATCTTTTTAGTGGAAGTAAGTATTAAAGGCATTATCTCCACTTATAATAATGGTATCTCTACTGTTTTGAGATCAATTTCCTTTATGAATTTGTTGCAGTGGAGGAAGTGGACGTAGTAAAGTATTTTATCTAATACTACATGAAGAGATTTTTATTGCATTTATGATTTCTTGACTTACTGACTGCTGCTGACGTAACCTTAACTAACTACAGGATTTAATTTATAGTAAGAATGGCAATAGTTGATTCAGAAACACTAGTAGCTCAAACACAAGACAGATTATGGAGAGCGCTAAAAAGACATTATCAATATGATTCATCTTTAAAGCCTAGCCAAGATTTTCTTCTTAATCATGTAA
>DASQYF010000359.1:0-14865 GCA_035639375.1 Nitrososphaeraceae archaeon | reverse complement strand
ACAAGTTTGATAACACGGCCAAGCATTTCTCCTTGCTGCGGCATGACCATTTCCTTTAGGTCTGCTTCATTGAGTACTTTTCTTTTGCCTAACTTTAAAACCAATAATTTATTTTAATTACAAAGTTAAAAATGTAGTGATCTCTTGCGACAAGAATAATAGAAGTAAAGAGTAAATATTAAACTATATATTCTTTAGTTATTTGTTTTTTCATGCGATATCTTGTTTATATTCACCACTACTCTTATCTGCACAAGCGCTTCCTTTAGTCCTGCCACTTCTTCTTGCTTTTCTCTTCATCAGAATTTGTTTTCAGTCCTTGTTCTGGTTTAACTATTCTTTGATCACTTGCATCTCTTTTACTGCTGTGACCTCATGTTCCTTTATATGAGCACGTTACGTTGGTTCTTTTTCTCTATACTCTGTAAGGTATCACCTTTTCGACTGAATCTGTTCTAGCACCAGCATCTTCTTTGAATTCTCTTTCTTGTTTATTAGAAGATATGGTTTCATTATTAGAATCTAATGAATTAGCCAAAACTAATTTTGTTAATCATAAAGAATTAAGTTAGTAATCAGTACCATTTATTATTACTGTAAGAAAAAATTTCATTTTCTATCATTAACTATATCAGTTAATCTGGCTTGAGAATTCTCAAGATCTTATCATCACCTGTCTGAGTGGTCCCTCTTCCATCTTTATTGCTAGTAAGAATAAATAATGAGCCATCAGGTGCTTCAATAACATCTCGCAATCTACCATAACCAACAAGTATGTTACTTTGAGTTCTAGATTTCAAATCTATATCTCGTAAATGTGAACCCTTTAAAGTAGCAAAAATGAGATCATTTTGGTACCCAAGATTATTGTTGATAGGAATCGTGACTCCGGTCGGAGCAATAGCAGGATTAAAGCAAAACTCTGATTCCTCAAATTGACCTGAGCCTTTACATTCTTCTATTGGCCATCCATAATTTGAGCCCGCTTTTATTATGTTGATTTCATCATTGCCAGAAGGACCATGTTCGGTAGCATATAGCTGCTTTGTTTTAAAATGCCATGCTAATCCTTGGACATTTCTATGACCGTAAGAATACACTGGTGAGCCTAGAAAAGGATTATCATCAGGAATGGTTCCATCGGAATTAAGTCGCAAAATCTTGCCTGCGAGCGACTTAGTATTTTGTGCAAGCTCTGGAATAGTCGCATCACCAGTTGAAATATATAACTTTCCATCAGGGCCGAACTTTATTCTTCCACCATCATGAACTTGTGCTCCTGGAATTGAATCAATAATCACTTTTGATTCAATTATTTTATTTTTCTTTTCTGTGAGCATTAAAACTTTATTGTAAAGCTTGCTTTTATTGGCGTATGTATGATATACATATAAAAGATGATTTTCAGTAAAATTTGGATGCAATACTAAACCCAATAATCCTCCTTCTGCTGTTTGTTCAACCCGAATATTTGCAGCAGGCTCGTCGATAAGATTACCTTGGGTGTCTATTATTCTTATTCTACCCATTCTTTCAGTAAAAAAAATTCTGCCGTCTTTTGCAATGTCAATAGCCCAAGGAACTTCAAGATTCTGTGCTACTAAAAGTACTCCACTGTTCGTGCCGTTTTTATTATTCTTGAAAGTCTCACGAGGCGCAGGTAAGGGAATAGTAGTATCAAATGGCGTTACAAAAATTGTCACAGCACTAACAGCGATTACTGCAAATGCAGCAATAATGATGAAGGGTACATTCATTATATTGCTAGATAGAGATGGTAAGGTTTTTTAATGTAATCCTTAGGATCCAAAGATCCATAATGAAAGTTTCTGAGATTAATGTAGATAAAGTTTTCATGCTGACCTCAGAAGATTCGGTTGCAAAAGCATTGAACATAATGTATGAAAATAATATTAATCAAATACCAATAATTGATGATGATGGAAAATATATAGGCATGATATATGCCAAGCAATTTCTTGGTGTAAATGCTACACCTTCCTCAAAATTAAAGAGTTTTCTTGTTAATACTCCTATTCTGAGTTCAGAAGATAATATTGAAAAATGTGCTCAACTAATTGTAGCAACTGGAAATCGTGCATTGCCTATTGTCGAAAACGGAAAACTGAGTAACATAGTGAGCGAAACCGATGTAGTACTTACTTCAGATTTTGGTCATGCTAGAGTAGACGAAGTTATGTCTGGAGCTATAGTAATTGAGGAGGATGATACATTGAGCAATGCGCTATCAAAAATGCGTAGGTATAACATTTCACGACTTCCAGTCATTAATTCAAATGGTATTCTAACAGGTTCTGTGAATGCTTTAGATATCACTAAAATTATTGCTACGCCTAGACAAAGAGCTGGAAAAGCACCAGGCGTCGGCACCATGGTTGCCATTAGAGAGGTCAAACTCAAAGACATTATGAGAAGAACGGTATCAGTCGAGAGGGGAACCAGTCTAAACAGTGTAATAGAAAATTTTAAAAAGGCGGAAGAGATTATCGTCGTTGGAGACAGAAGGCCAATTGGGATTGTTACCCCCAAAGATGCATTAGAGCTGACACTTCCAAAAATAACTGATCCTACAATTCATATCGCTCATCTGGACAGCGATGAAGCACGCAAAGAAATAGAAGACCAAATGACAAGATTCTTAAAGAAAAGTCAGGGAAAACTCGAAAATATACGTCTTGTAACGGTATATGTTGACAAGCATAAAACACATAAATATTCTCTTAGAGCCAGGATAATCACTACTAAAGGTGTAGTTGCTGCAAAGGCTGTGGGCTATGATCCGTTAAGTGCCTGTAAGGAACTAATATCCAGGTTAAACAGGAGAATAAGATCTGAACACAGTCAAAAGATAAAGGATAGACAGCATCGGGAATCTACCAGAAAAGTATCTTAGAAACCTAAAGAAAAGATGGCGCAGATGAGGAGATTTGAACTCCTGATCGCCCGAGGGCGAATCGGCTAGCTTTCAACCATTGGGACTCAAGGCCGACGCATTATTATGTTCTTTGTTTTCACCAAGAAGACCACTCTGCCACATCTGCTCATTTTATTATCACCCAGTTACCTACTATTATACGTTAACTGCTTTCTGAGAAAAACTCCTTCCTATCAATGACAGAGCCCAACTAAAACCTCCTCAAGAATACAAAGAAAAGAAATTCAAATGGTATCGTTATACTGTAGCATTGAAAAGAAATAACATCAGAGACAAAATCAAAGACAAGATGATAATACAAGACAAAATTGGTGCTACTGTGTATTACAATCCTCCAGTACACAAGACTCCGTATTATAAAAAATGATGATGATTTCATCAGAGGCAAATCTTCTTACAAATACAAATTGGGCTAGTCAGCATGTTCTATCACTTCCTGTTCATCCGCTCATAACAGAATGGATATAGAGCGTATTGCAGACAATTTTAATAAAGCATTAAAAATTTACGCTTAGATAATTTTATACGGAATATTTTAATCTATATGCTCCAAAGTTTTTTATAGTTAAATTTTTGTATATATGGACGGATGCCAATAGATACTGGGGATACTACATGGATGCTTATTTCAACAGGTCTTGTCATGCTCATGACTCCCGCTCTAGGTTTTTTTGAAGCAGGCCTGATCAGAAGTAAAAATTCTCTTTCTATTATAATGCAAACCTTCTCAGGTCTTGCAATTCTTTCCGTTCTATGGTTCATCTTAGGATTTACACTGGTCTTTGCTCCTTCCCAAGGAGGTTTTATTGGTAGGCTTGATTGGATATTTTTTAATGGTGTGCCATTTAATGATTCAGTAGACTATGCACCAACCATTCCGGGAGTTACTTTTGGATCCTATCAGATGATGTTTGCGGTCATCACTCCACTTCTTATCACTGGTGCATTTGCTGAAAGATTGAAGTGGAGTTCATTTTTTGTATTTATTATTACATGGAGTATATTTATTTACTATCCGTTAGCCCATTGGATCTGGGGCAGAGGTTGGCTTGCAGATCTAGGAGTTTTTGATTTTGCTGGCGGAATAGTTATTCATACTAGCGCAGGAATGGCTTCTCTTGCTGCTGCAGTTGTCTTAGGCAGGAGAAAGAATTTTGGACCTGACATTATGGTTCCTCATAATATTCCGCTAGCCGTTATTGGTGCTACATTGCTATGGATCGGCTGGTTTGGATTCAATGCAGGAAGCGCCTTGGCATCAGGATCATTAGCTGCCAATACGCTCCTCGTGACACATATAGCTTCTGCAACCTCTGCAGTGGTATGGATACTTCTATCTTGGAAAAGAGCAGGCAAGCCATCTACAACTGCAGCCATCAATGGTGCGATAGCCGGCTTAGCAGGTGTAACACCAGCATCAGGTTTTATAAGTGCACAGAACTCTTTCTTTTTGGGCATTATACTGGGTTTCGCATCATACTACGCAATCATACTCTTAAAGGAGCATTTGAAAATTGATGATGCATTAGATGTCAGTTCTGTACACGGTGTTACAGGCATAGTTGGATCCTTAGCTATTGGTATCATTGCGAGCACTCTGATAAATCCTGCGGGTCCAGAGGGCTTCCTATATGGGAATCCTGTGCAATTAGGGATTCAGGCTATGGGCGTTGCAGTAGCGGGGGTATTAGGATTTGTTGGAACGATAGTGATTATGAAAATCATAAATGCAACTATGGGATTGAAGGTCAAAGAGGAAGAGGAAGATATTGGTTTAGACGTTACACAACATGCAGAAAGAGCATATGTTGACTAAATTCCTTTCTTTTCCTTAACTTACTAAACTTTTTTATTACTTTAATAATAACCGTTTCTTTATTGAGACTAATAATTTACACAGGTAAGGGAGGTACCGGAAAAACCGTAACTTCATGTTCTACCGCGATCAAACTTGCTGAAAATGATTACAAGACTTTGCTGATCTCCTCTGATCCTGCTCATACTTTGAGCGATGCTTTTATGATGTCTGATATTGGATATGAATCAAAAGAGGTGGTTCCAAATATGTATGCATTGCAGATCGATCCTGTAACTGAGATGAACAAACAATACGATACAATTCTTTCTTATTTGGCATCAATATTTTCTGCAAAGGGTATTGATGAAACACTTGCATATGAAATTGCAATGTTGCCTGGAATGACTCAGCTATTTTCATTGTTGAAAATCGAGGAAGTTGTACGAGAGAAAACATTTGATACTGTAGTTCTTGATATGCCAGCCTCTGGAGAAGCACTGCGATATCTATACTTTCCAAAGCTAGTTGGAAGTATTGGAAAAAAATTTACTGGATTAATGGGAATGTTTAGTGGAGTTGCCAGGATGTTTCAGCCTCTATCAAAGATGTCAGTACCTTCAAAAAATGTTCTGCAAAGTGAAACAGATTTAATGGATAGACTTGAATTGCTGTCAGATATCTTCAGGAATCAGAATATAACAAGCATTAGGTTGGTCGCAAATCCGGATACATTTAGTATAGAGAATGCTAAAAGAGCATTTATGTCTGCAAGTCTTTACGGAATAAACGTTGATCTTGCTATAATTAATAAAATCATCCCAGCCGGGAGTCCTGATGACTATTATGCAAATTGGGCCGCTGTTCAAGAAGCAAAGGTTAAAGAAGCAAAGGCAAATTTCTATCCACTTCCGATAAAGGAAATTAAACTTCATGCCAATGAATTACGTGGATTAGAAATGTTACGAAAGAATGGAGAATTGATATTTGAACATCAAGATCCTGCAAAGGTATTCTATCATGGAAAGGCATTTGAATTTATAACAGAGGACTCTAAATTACGAATGACAGTCAAGGTTCCATTTACAGAGAAAGATGATTTTGATATAGAACGTCACGGAGATCAACTTACTATAAAGGTCAAAAATCCTGTTGGCTATCTTGTTAATATTGTTCCATTACCTACTGCTACTATAGGTATGAAGCTTGCGAAAGCAAAATTACAGGGTGATGAATTAAATATACTATTTGAAAAGAGTTTTTGATAATTAAAGTTTTTATACCTACTGTATATATTAATTTAGTTCACTTTTCTTTTATGTTTAACAAACAGTCAACTGAGCCATACTGTTATTTGATTAGTTAGGGTGTTATAAATGCCTACATATCATTTAGTAAATATGATTTATGTGTTAGAATGCCTAGTTCATTTAGGCTAATATGTCATTCCTACTAGTTCCTTCTAAGAGCATTATGTTCTTATGATCTAGTTCACAAACGGTCCGTAGCAGCAGCCTCAATTGTTTCTAGTTCTTATTCCTACTGTGTATTAAATTGCAAATATTAGAGTAGTCCTGAACTAGGCATAATTTCCTTTAATTGAAGATCTAGCTCCACATGCCTCACATAGAAGAAATCCCAGTTTTTTGTTCTTCTCCGTTCTAGTATCCGGGCTTCCGCAAACAGGGCAAATTACATAGTCCTTGATATATCTATCGATCAACGCTCCAAAAGATGATGGCTCTTTACGTCCAAGAAATATTACTCGCTCACCAGCAATGTATCCGGCGGAAGCAAGTTCCTTGTTGAGATAAAGTAATAATTTTTCTGGTTCTCGTCTCAATGCTTTAGGAAATTCCATGAAATTTCTAAAAAAAGTACGTTGACCCACCCAAATAATCTGAGGAGTAGGAATTTCGAGCCTTGATGCTTCTTTTCTATATGTGTTGCCCATTTTATCTTCTAAACGCTTTAGTAAACCTTCATAATCTGATTTTGTCTGATTACTCACATTCTTTGTATTACATTCTGCTTAATGTGCATTATGTATTGCAAAGGAGTATGTAAACGCTAGGAAATTAAGTATTATTGGATTGAGACTGTTGTGCTGGATTCATAATTATAAAGAAGTGATATTTATTAAATTAAACTTAGAGTCTTCAAGTCTTCTCTTCGTGACATCCATTGCAGACAAAGACGAATCACATCCTATCCATTTTCTTGCCAATTTTTGTGCTACTAACAATGTTGTACCTGAACCACAGAAGAAATCTGCAACTAGATCTCCGGCTTTAGAAAATTGCCCAATAATTCTTTCTAGCAATTCTATGTGTTTTTCTGTGCCATAGCCTGTTGAATAATTATATGTCTGTATGTCCATCCAAACATTATCAAGAACCCTATGAGTTTTTGGTGGGATCCAATATTCTGCATATTTTATATCTTTACGCTTACGAATAAATTCTAGTTTCTTGTTAGTCTGTAACCAATATTCTTCTAAAGAAATTGAAGAAAATTTTTTTTTATAGAGATTGTAGTTTTCTATTGCTTTTAGAGCCCTAGCTTTACACCATTTCCACTGTCCTCTCTCTGGAACGATGCCAAATATACCATAGCGCATGGTAGGTCTATTCACATTGCTCCAGAATCCCATCCATTTTGAATTCGAAATATACTTAACTAATGGAGGGGAAAATTTTGTACTCGCAGACTTTGAATACCAGAGTATAGTATCATTTGCACTATGCATTCTATCAATAGACGAGAATTGATAAAGCAGATTTTTCCGTCGACCTCTTTTAACCAAGATCTCATTACGAAAATTTTCATGTCCAAAGATCTCATCCATGATTACTTTTACATAATGAACAATGTGCCAGTCAAGATGAACAAATATTGAGCCAGATTGTGATATGAGTTTTTGAATTGCACATAGTCTTGGATAAATCATATCTAGATATTTATTTATTTGGCGTTTCCATACATCTTCAAACGCAACATTCTGAACATTTTTTATACGATGAAAATATTTTTCCCCACTCCAGAATGGCGGATCAATGTATATTAGATCAATCTTTTCTGAAAAGCCATGTTTGAATAAATAATCCATGGCATCAATGTTATCTGAATGGAATAGTAAGTTAGAGGTCCATTTTTTATGTTTTTGTACAATTAATGTTTTCTGTTTTTTTTTATTTTCATCTATATTCTTTGATATCCAATAAAGTTTTGCAGGTGGATCTCTCATAGGTAGACTCATTTGAAATATTAAAAAGATTGTTATTAATTAAACCGATCCCAACATAGTTTAACAAGACCCCTTATTGATTTGTAAAGATCTTCACTTTGCACAATTCTTATTTCATTTTAATAGGAAAAATTTTGAACAGTCTTCGTCTAGATTAACAGATAATCCATACTGATGTAACTATCACTATCTTTTCGATTTAGTATATGATGAATAATAATATTGGCTAATGGAATATACTAAGATCTAATCCAAAATCTTAACTGATATTATTTTTAAGTTAATCGTTTATTTATCTCCTATATATTACATTCAATGCTACC
The DNA here is from genome assembly GCA_035639375.1 of Nitrososphaeraceae archaeon. Taxonomy (GTDB): domain Archaea; phylum Thermoproteota; class Nitrososphaeria; order Nitrososphaerales; family Nitrososphaeraceae; genus JAJNBK01. The sequence goes on along the minus strand of DASQYF010000359.1, from coordinate 6,544 downwards.
GGTAAATGATTATCCATTATTAGTTATCCATTGTATAAAAGGGACAAGCGAATTTTCAAACGGCAATGATTTTGAATTCTTTGCATTGAAGCCTATTAATAACATTCTTCCTTCAAGTTTTGTTTTGAGTGACGAAGGAAGTTGATTATCCTCAAATGGTTGAAATAATTCAAAAAAATAATCTTGCTTATAATAAGCTATGTGCTGTGCAAAACAACTTGATAAAATAGTGGGATCACCCGCAATTCGTTTGTTCATTTCAGACAAAGCGTACGAACTCTCTTTCTGCAATTCTATAGAAATTTGCAGGCTTCTTCTTATATAATTCTCTCGAGTAAAATTTGAATCCAGTTTGTTTGGCATGTTATAAAAAATTCTTATATCTTTGGCTAATTGCTGAATTGCCCTTTTAGCGAGATCAATTGCAGTCAATATTTCTACCTGTCCTTTTACTCCATAGTCCTTTCCAAACATGTAGAAAGTTGCTGTCAACTCATCTTTATTTATAAACGGAAATTCCATTTTTCTTGCCATAAACTGTGTAATTCTATAAGAAATATCAACAGGCAAGAACATACCCATATAGGAATCTGATACTACTACCAATACTGCTGGGAGAATTATACCTGGATTTAATGTTTCATATTATATGTATTAATAGACGTCACAAACTGAAAACCCTGGTTTAATTCCAATATATAGCTTAAATATTCTAGTGAATATGAATCCTCCAGCAATTGAATGGAAATGTTTCTCAATAAATTTTGAAGATTTTTTATAGTAACTATATTGATAGTTATTGAATATATAATTTAAAAAGTTAAAAATAAAAAGAAGGTAGAGGAGTGTAATTATTTCAGTGTGCGTGAGGTGGGGGAGCACTGCCTTTTGATAGCTCTTCATTAAATGTTCCTGAGGCTTTCTCATGAAATTCAAGGCTAGACTGATCTACCTTGACTGCTTGAGGTGGACATACTGAAACACAAGCCATACACCAAATGCAATCATGTTCTCTAATAGGGTCAGCCTTATCTGTGTAGTCCTTTCTCTCTTCCTTAACCGAACTACCTGTTCCAGCACTTGTAGCGTTTGCCATTTGTTCTGCAGGCACGTCATTCTCTGTTCTATACCATTGGAATACCTGCACTGGACAGGCTTCAATACAAGCACCATCTGCTATGCAAGAGTCCCAATCAACCGCGACCATTGTGCCATGCACTCCCGATGGGGCTTGTTCTTCTCCCCGTGCTGAATAAGCTGATTTTACTTCTTCGTTTTCTGCAGCCTCTGCGGCTCTTCCTGGTCCCCAAACGAAATGATAGTGTTCACCGTCAGAATGCATATGCTTACCAATTACTTGATGGTTTTTGGGAAAGTCTGGATCTATTGGCATATATCAAAGAATCTCAAGTAACTATATTATATAAACCATATGCGAATGAGTGTATTAAAGAACTTGATAAAATTATATTAATGCATAGCTTGACATAAATGCTTTGATTAACAATATTATAAAGAAATTAGAAAGATATAACGCTATAATATGAATCAGATGTGTAATTCTATATCGCTTTATTAAACAATAGAATAAACTATAAATTAAGCGGAAAGAAAAATAGTTAAAGGATTTAGAATTCAAACAATATATATTAGCAGTAATGAATTAGATTGTATAATTTTTAGTACATCATGTAGCTTTGAAGTAACATATGAGTCAAAACTTATATACAGCACATAACATATTATGAAGATAATAACTAAGGCTATCTTATAAAATATAATAAAACAATGATTATTTATGAGATTTATGATAAAGTCCTGTCATAAAATTCTAGACATAATGATTCGATAAAGCTGACTATGGATACTAAGTATGAATGTGTATCTATCTCAACAGATATGACAGCTATAATGTCTCTTCATCAAGAAGCATCGACACGACAAGAGAATAGCTTCACAACAGGCCAAAGTTGGGGAGCTCTTAGGAAAGCCTGGAAAGGGTATAGAATTGCAAAGGTACAGGACGACAATGCCAAGATGACAGAATACGCAACCAAAATTCGAAAGATCCAAGAAGAGTTAGGTGTTAGTAGAGCATCATTTCCAAACTTGGGCATTCCCTAAATCAAGCCGTAACTCTTTTTTTTATTGATACATGTTAGCATTATTTATCTGAAACTAATAGCTGTTGATGTAATCTAGTTTCAAGTTGCGCTTTAGGGATTGCACCGACAACAATGTCTACTGCCTTTCCATTTTTAAAAATGATCATCGTGGGTATACTTTGAATACCGAAAGATTGTGTAATCATCCGATTTTCATCTATATTCACCTTTCCAAATACAACCTTCCCAGTATATTCTCTTGCCAATTGTTCTATTATAGGCGAGATCATTTTGCAGGGTCCACACCATGGAGCCCAGAAATCGATAAGTAATATAGGATATTTTGATAGTTCGTTTTTAAAATTTGAATCGGTTAGCATAATAGGTTCCCTTATGCTAGACATGGTTGTCTTTGATGTTAGAGCCTTTTGTAATTCTGCCATTTTCCTCTGTTTTATGACTTTAATTTCCTCATCATTGCTACCAGACATATATTACTGGTTTCTAAGTTATGCCATATATGTCATATGTATGTTATGTGTAAATAAGTTAATAATAAGCAATAATTACTAGTGTACCGTTTCCATTTTGTATATAGTATATAATAATACCTTATATCAATAGCAGCAAGTATCTAGCCGAAGGGATAAACGATATATAATTATTTAACTTTCATTGATTTTTAGTGGTTGATTAGTTTGGAGAAAGAATCTAATGAACATAATGAAGTTGGAATTCAAGAATCCGATAAGGACAGTAATGACAACGATGATAACAATATTGCAAACTTAAAGGAAGATCTGGCTATTATAAAAGAAGAATTACTTGCCGCGAGGAAATCTTCAGATAACAATTTGAATAAATTAAAGTACATGATGGCTGAATTTGATAATTATCGCAAACAGATGGAAAAACAAATAGACTCTAGAATTGAGTCTGGAAAAGGTGAACTTCTGCTCAAATTTCTTGGGCTACGTGATGACTATTTAAGGGCTTTAGAAATGGCAAAACAGAGCAAGTCCGAAGCAGTTGTCATTGAAGGATTAGAAGGGATATTAAAAAACTTTGATTCTCTTCTTAAATCTGAAGGAGTCATGGAAATTGAGACAATTGGAACACCTTTTGATCCCAATGTCCACGATGTAATCGGCTTTTCACATGAAGAGGAGATAGAAGAGAATATAATTACGAAAGAAATTCGTAAGGGGTATATGCTAAACAATAAAGTTTTAAGACCAAGTCTCGTTCTGATTTCTAGAAAGATAGTTACAAATACCGCTACTGATACACAAAAAATAGAAAAAGAGGCTGAAAATTAGTATGAGCAAAATTATAGGAATTGATCTTGGAACAAGTAATTCTGCTGCGGCAGTAATGATAGGTGGCAAACCGACAATTATACAAGCAGCTGAGGGTACTTCTGTTGGAGGAAAGGCGTTTCCATCTGTGGTTGCATTTACCAAAGACGGTCAACTACTAGTAGGAGAGCCTGCAAGACGTCAAATGATATCCAATCCTGAGGGAACTGTTGCTGCGGCAAAGCGCAAGATGGGTACTGATTTTAAATTCCATGTTTTAGGTAAAGAATATACTCCACAGCAGATATCTTCATTCATTCTACAAAAGATTAAGAAAGATTCTGAGGCGTTTCTGGGTGATACTGTGGATAAGGCCGTGATCACAGTACCTGCATATTTTAACGATAATCAAAGGCAGGCTACTAAGGATGCAGGCGAAATTGCAGGCCTCCAAGTAGTAAGGATTATCAATGAGCCTACCGCTGCTTCACTCGCATACGGATTAGACAAGCTCCAGAAAGATCTAAAGATAATGGTTTTTGATCTTGGAGGCGGAACACTGGACGTTACAATAATGGAAATGGGTGGAGGAGTATTTCAGGTCAAGAGCACTTCAGGAGATACTCAACTTGGCGGAACGGATATGGACAATATCTTGATAGATTATATTGTAGAGGAGTTTAAAAAACAATCTGGTCTTGATGTCAGAAATGATAAGGCCGCCATGATGAGAATAAGAGAAGCGGCAGAGAAAGCAAAAATAGAATTATCGAATATTGTCAGCACAGAGATCAATTTACCTTTCTTAGCATACGATCCTAAGGCAGGACCAAAGAACCTTGTGATAACTCTAACAAGAGCAAAACTAGAGGATCTCCTTAGACCAATAATCGAAAGGTGTAGAGCACCAATGATGCAGGCGCTTGCAGATGCAAAAATAACACCACAGGATATAGACAAAATCATTATGGTTGGCGGACCTACGAGAATGCCAATAGTAAGGCAGTTCGTCGCAACAGCCACGGGCAAAGAACCAGAACGCGGTATTGACCCAATGGAAGCAGTAGCAATGGGAGCCGCTATTCAGGGAGCTATCATTACAGGCGATGTTTCTACAGATATTTTACTTGTAGATGTCACACCTCTGACTCTTGGTGTAGAGGTTCTGGGTGGCTTAAAAGAACCATTAATAGAACGCAACACAACCATTCCTACAAAAAAATCAAAGGTGTTCACTACTGCTGCTGATTATCAGACTGCAGTAACAATCCATGTAGTCCAAGGAGAAAGACCCATGGCAGCTGATTGTGTTTCCTTAGGTATGTTCAACTTATCAGGAATCCCACCCGCTCCAAGAGGTGTACCGCAGGTAGAGGTTACATTTGATATAGATGCAAATGGAATCCTGAATGTTACAGCGAAAGATTTAGCTACAACCAAGGAAGCAAAAATTACTATAACCGCTAACACAAAATTATCAAAAGATGAGATCGAAAAGCTAAAGCAAGAATCCGATAAGTTCGCTGAAGCTGACAAAAAGAAGAAGGAAGAGATCGAAGTTAAAAACGAAGCTGATAACTTAATCTATGCTGCCGAAAAGCTGGTCAGAGAAGATTTGAAGGATAAAATTAAACCTGAACAAGCTGATAGAGTTAACAAGGCAGCTCAAGAACTAAAGGATGCAGTTGCAAGCAACAATATAGACAATATCAAAACAAAAACCCAGGAACTTAAAAGTATTGTTGGCGAGATCAGTACTGAAGTTTATAGAACTGCTAGCGCTGCCTCTGCTGGTGCTGGTGCTGGTGAGACACCTAGTGCTGGTTCAACAACGAGCGAGTATGCTGGCAGTGGAGGAACTTCAGCAGGCACTTCACCTCCTCCTTCCTAATATTGTATTTACGAATTATGCCAACAATCTTAGTGATTAAAAAATATGAGCAGTAAAAAGGACTATTATGACGTCCTCGGCATCCAACGGAGTGCAGGTAAAGAAGAGATCAAGAATTCGTACAGAAAGCTAGCACTACAATATCATCCTGATAGGAACAAATCACCAGGAGCTGAAGAAAAATTCAAAGAAATTTCCGAAGCATATGCTGTTTTGTCGGATGATGAAAAAAGAAAAAGATATGATACCTATGGCCATGTCGGGGCCGAAGAAGTATTCAGAGGTTCTGAAGCTAATTTTGACGAAGTGTTTAAGGATATTGGATTCGGAGGCTTTAGAGATATCTTTGAACAGATTTTTGGAAGTCGCGGAGGATTTGGCAACGCGGGTAATGATCCCTTCGGCTTTGGTTTTAGCTTTGGAGGAGGAAGAAGAAAAGGCCGAGATATTATTTATGATGTAGAACTTTCACTTGAAGAAGTTCTAAAAGGAAGAAAGGATGAAATAGAATTACCAAAACTTGAGAAATGTAGCAACTGTGGAGGAGGTGGATCTGCTCCTGGAACAAAACCAAGAAAATGTACCGTTTGTAATGGTCAAGGTCAAACAAGACGGATATATAGCCAAAATAGATTCTCTACATTTGTATCATTAGAGCCATGTCGAACCTGCCAAGGGCAAGGCGAGATTATTGATAAACCATGTGCTGTCTGTAATGGTTCAGGCAGATTTAAAAAGAATAAGAAACTGAAGTTAGAAATTCCTGCAGGAGTCGAAGACGGAATGACATTGCAGCTGCGAGGCGAAGGGGAGCCGTCTGAAAATGCCCCTGCTGGTGATCTGTTAATACGAGTTCATGTCAAGCCACATCCCTTATTTGAAAGATTAGAAGATGGTCACTTGCTCTATAGTCTGAACCTGAAATTCACAGATCTTGCACTTGGAGCTGAGGTTAAAGTGCCAACCCTTGATGGCCAAGAAAAATTAAAAATTCCTCAAGGTACTCAGCCCAATACCATTCTGAACATTCGAGGAAAAGGACTGCCCCACTATGGTAGCTATGGAAAGGGGGACCAGCTAGTTAGAATCAATGTGAAAATACCAACAAAATTAAACGAAAGGCAAAAGTTATTATTGAAAGAATTAGATAAGGAATTCCAAAGCAACAGAGAGGACTCACAATATTTTTAATATAGTTACTGTTTACAGTCATTACACACAGAAGTAAGAACTTTGTCCTCTGGGGTCTA
>DASQYF010000358.1:0-3677 GCA_035639375.1 Nitrososphaeraceae archaeon | reverse complement strand
AATTTTAGGAATCCCCCAACTTGGAATTATCGCAAAGAACGTGTGGTTATTTGCATCGCTAATGCTCCTTATCCCGGTTATAACTTTAATTGTGCTCCTTATTCTTCACCGAAGGGTTCAGGAAAAGGGGTGATTGAAAGCAAAGGAGTCTTTTTTATCCACGACTAGGTTCAACTTCTAGAATAGCACATGTGTTTGTAAAGTTCCATCAATTCAACTGAGGCCAGGAAAATGTAATGACAGCATTAATCGCAGGGGCCAGAGAGGAGTCAGGAAAAACAAAATATGCTGATGCATAGCTCGGGTTAAAGAAGGTTTGAAAATCAAGATAAACGATCAAATAATGACTATGAGGAGGACAAAGATTTCCAAGTTAAAGACTAACAAATAAACTCCGCCTCGTTTGAAATTTTGTCTAATTCCTTTTGTGGATTGCAATCTAGTATAATAATCTGGAAATTCATTTAGATGCGCAAGAGCAATTTTTCGAGTAATCCTCTTCGCAACTGTATAACTGGCCTCTAATTAAGGATTCTCATATGATAAGTTATAATCAAAAATTCGGCGGTGCATTACCCCTATAAGAACAAGCTACTATTCTCGGAATTAAGGACGGTAGCATAGTGGAAGGTAAGGTAAATTTCTACTGCTCCCGACGACTAAGAGATGTTCAGTTTGCAATCTAATATTACGGTTTATCAGTTAAATCTTGATTCACTTCTATAAGGAGGAAAAGTGAAAATGAATTAGTCCAAGCGGTTGAGATAGAATAGAGACAGAAGTTTGTCACTATAAAGTCATGGTGCTCTTATGATATTTCTGATCTGTTTCTATAGATAAGACCAACTTTCTGAACTTTTTTACTTTCCTCTTAAGTATGTACTTTACAACATAACAAGTCATGACCTGTACTAAGTTATGCAAGATTATGTCGTTTGGGAGTGCAACACCAATGAGTCCAGTAATTATAGGAAGGTTACCAGCAAAAATGAATAGCAAAAAATGGAGTTCAACTGAAGGTATAACCGAATCAACGATTAGTGCTATTTGTGTTAATGTTGCTGTCAGAGCTGGAGTGCGTAAGCTCTCAGAAGATTACGATCATAGATATGTAAATAAAGTGACCTATGGATTTCGCAAACACTTTAAGACAACAATACTTAACGCACTGAATAAAGATGGTAGCAATCACAGTCGAAATGGAGGCCTACCTATGCTAAAACATTATGATGACTCTGGCATTAAGGATGTGTTTCAATATTACAAACTGGAAATTATAAAGGCGACAAATATGACCAGTTCAATGATTTGCTCAATGTACAACTCGTAACATAGATATTTCCTATGGTAACACATTATGACTCAAGAAAGAATCAGGAGTACCAAAGGTATTATACGATAATTATTGGATAAGCCTCAACCTGAAAGACTGGAGACCTTCTCATGAAAGGCATTATACTCTTTAGAATAATAGACGAGGAATCCATCTCATACAGCCGCACCATTGATGACTTTAGAGTTTTATCCCTCTAAAGACAGTACTAACAGGAGTGAATACACTTGACATTAAAAGAATAAGAATGAGTGCTAAGTTAATCATCCTGAATCGTCGTCGACTACCTGATGCGCAATTATTCAAAAAATAGATTGGATAAAAAATGTGAATGAAGACATTAACTTGTGCAATAAGCGGATATGCTAGTGATGTTGTTATGACATACTGAAATTTATATATTTATGGGTTCCTTTATGGAAGATATATATTATTTATTACTTTATGTCACTCAGAATCCGATTCATCTGCGGTTGTGTCTCCTTATACCCATCATATATTAGTTGTCTTATCGTAATTTCAGAAAAGTCAAATATTTTGTTTGAAATGGTATGACTGTCATTCTTTCGCACTAAACGAATAATAAAATTAACATCTACTCTAGCCTTTAATAAATCATTATACGTTAAGTGTTGTCCTGTGGTAGAAGTCACTGTCTTAATTCTTTCCTTCAAAATCATTTGTAATGACTTTTCACTTATACCGTTATCTCTGCATACTTTGATTAAGGATGTTGCCAACTTCTGAAAATCTGATATTAAGATTGCCACGAATTCGTCAAATTCTGTTCTATCATGGTACATGATGTCATTCCTTCTATCTACAACACCGTCGTAGTCATATGGAATATACTGTTGTCTGTGCGGATGCAAATTTATTATAGCTATAGTTAGAGATGGCAAGTTATCCTCCGTTTTTCTTACTTTAAACCAATAATCTCTATGAGCTATTACAGTCTGCCGCAGAGGCGTATTGGCTAATAATCCACCATCCCAGAAGAAGCGTAAATTGCTATTAGAATAGGAAGGTGAGCTGTCCCTGTCGGATCCTGCTGTACTTATTTTATTGCTATCATAGACTTTTGACTTGCGATCTTCTACATTTAATTTGGTATACTCATAGTTTACAGGAACACTAGAACTTGCCAAAACAAAATCCGATGTTATGCCATCATCATATCTTATTACATGTTCAAATTCTCCATTCTTACTATTATCGTCCTCTGCCTGTTGATCAAGTTCTACTTCATGATATCTACCATATCCAGACTTCCTTGTTCCATCTTCTTTTTCATAGCTATCAAACACTACAGGGACGCCTTCTTGTATGTCTACTGCAACTAATAGTAACCTTGGTTCGTTATTTTCAAAGCTAGTTGAGATAGGAAACTTTGCAAACTTTTCTAGGCTTTGTTTTAATGGCTCGTTATCATAAACATACCATGTATTTGATGGATCAAAGAATCTATTGTCTGGTTTTGGTATTTTTGGTCTGAATACGTTGGGAACTCCTTTTAAAATGAATTCTTTGGTACTATAGTATCTTCTGGCAGACTCACCTGATGCAATGCGATTATTCAATCTGTGCCAATAGTCCCAAGAATTAGTAAAGTATGCATCCATATTATCAACATTTGAACGTGTCGAAAGATATTTCCAAAAATCAATAAGCCTTTGGCCAGAACCCTGCCATGTTCTGTTTTCCTTTACGTAGCTTACTAAGATAGCCGCATTTATTGCACCAATTGATGTTCCGGAAACGATATGAAATATTACCGGTTCTTCTTTTTTTTCTTTATCTTGTTGCTTTCTAAGAAAAACTGATAATTCCTCGCTGATGGCTTTGTATGCTCCTGCTTCATATGCACCGAGAGATCCTCCCCCCTGAAATATTAAGGCCCTATGCACGTTAGACATCTTAGTACTATAATTATCAGGATCATGTTTCATATTGCTGCTGCATATGATCACATTCATGATTATTATTCTTATACGCTGTTTCTGTTGTTTTGCTCATCTGTGTTATAGGCTTAATTTTTCACCCTAAGCGTTAAAGGGTCAGACCATTTCCGATCTGAAACGTTGAAGAGCACAAGCAGGACGACGTAAGAACAAATGGATATTGCTGTTTTAATCATATTATCGGGCTGCCCCGGAAAGACGGGACTGAAAAAGCCTCTATATGATTATCAGCGAATAATATTTGATGTGTTAGTTACTCAAAATGGTAACGCTAATGCCTCTAATAAACATCTCTGGAAAGAAAGCAACTAGACTTGTGTTTCAGAGTTTATGCGCCGCTTTATGGTCTGGCTTTGCTTAAAGGATAATGCATTAGCAGGTTC
>DASQYF010000357.1:0-6520 GCA_035639375.1 Nitrososphaeraceae archaeon | reverse complement strand
GTGTATTTTCCTTCTCATTAATAGCTGTGTCTACTAGCGGTTCTCTTATACCACTCTGTTCTACTAGTCCTCGAGCAGATGATCGAACATTTCCAAATTCTCTTACCTTTGGTTTGCCATCAGGACCTACCGTTATCTGGTAGCCATGATAATAAGGGAAATTGGCGATGGTAGAAGGTCCCATTTCTCGTACTGTTCTAAATATTCTGTTCAACATATTTTCTGCTTCTTCAAATTCCATGTCGATATCTTCTAAAATTCCTCTCGTAAATTTCCATGGGTCTGTCCACATATTTGATATTCACCTGACATTATGTAATATACATTACATTATATATTTTTTTCTCTTAAGCGTAATATTTATTACTAAATAAAACATTTATAACAATATGTATAGAACTGCCGCATCAGTGCCACAGGCTATAAGGGAAGTGCTATCTTCTAACGGTCTCTATTTACAAGCCCTTAAATCTGGAATTGCTAATTATACTGCTTTAGCACAAAGGATAAAAGCTGATGTTGAAACAATAATAGGTGCCCAAGTTAATGTAGGTACAATAGTAGTAGCGATCAAAAGATTTTCAGATATATTAGAAAAGGAAAAACAAGAGGAACAAAAGAAATCTATCAATACTCATCCTATGGATGGTGCTAGAATGTCTCTTACAGGGAGTATTATTGACATTGATTTTGATCGAGAGCTCGACGAGCTTTCAAATATACTAGATGAGGTCTTTGAGAAAGAAACTGGTTACAATCTTTTTCAGACAAGTAAACAACTCCGATTATTCACAGAAGATATTGATGAAATTAGAAATATTATTTCTACTGCTTCAAAAAAGTTTGATTGTAAAATGAAGGAAGGACTATCAAAAATTACGATTAACTTTCCTTCCGCTAATCCTTATAATAATGAACAGACTCCATATAACAATCTGCTACCATTCGTATCAGAGGTTTTATATAATAACCAGATCCCACTTTATAATGCTTTTTTTGCACCCAACGAAACAGTGCTTATACTAAAAAATAAAGACGCTGCCAGAGCTTATGAATTATTGAGAGCAAAGATTACCAAATAGTAGTTTTTCTTATTATACAGATGTTGAAATAAATAAATTATAGGATATTTTATATCGAGAAGTGTCAATAATAATGCAAATTGTCTACTCGGCTAGAATTTTTAATTCTTCTGTTAGGAATGCTGCAATTTACTAATATATTATAATTGTGACAATAATCTTGACGAGTTGTAAACCTTTCCAAATTATGGCTTTTATAGGATTTTACCATGTTATTGTCTATTAGTACGTGAATCGGCCTCAATGCTTATGCCATCATTAATAAAGAAAATAATAGATAAGCGATATTCGAATTCTTGTAAGGAGCAATGAGCAAGCCATTATAAAAATTCAATCAAAACGATTTATTAATTATCTATTCTCTGAGGTTTTTCGTCTTCTTCTCCCTTGAAATAAGGTCTCATAAGGAATCCGCTAATGGCTACAACTGCTGCAAGTATAGAAGCAATAATCATTTTGTCTTGTTCCATATTCAATAATGAACCAAGCATTAGGGGAATAGCTGCAGATATTACAACAAGAGGTATCCAAGTATTGATTAAAGACTTAATCATCTCCAAGTCGAATTACCTTCTAAATTATATCATTGTTATTCAAACTGTGGTATAACGTTTTCGCATATCTTGCTTGCTCATCTTACTAGTTGCCGCTTTAAGGAAAGATGCCGTATTACAATGCGATTCCCAAGTAATTCCATGATATCTCATTTCTTGTATAGCCTTATTATTTTTCAGTTATTATGTTTTATTTCTTTAATTGTTAGATGTTATGTATTAACTCAAACCCATTGAAGCGGTTGTAAATCTAATATCTCCCTGCTACAATAACTTGGTTGAAAAATTGGACCAAATCTCTTAAATTCTAAATTTGCTGGATACTCGTGCTTGCCTAGATCTATGTCTCTTAATTATTCTTATTTATATATACATATGTATTAACAAGAAATTTTGGAAAACAAGGAGCACCAGTAATATCTTATATAATTGTATGCACAGATATAAGTAAGTAATTGGGTTTCTTATTATATCGTAAGAAAAACCATTGTGAAGTATGTCATCAAGCATTTGATAGAGAAGAAGAGTTGTTTAAACATGCAAAGGAAGAACATCACAAACCTGTTATAAAATGCCATAATTGTGGGATGCAGTTTTTACATGAAAAGGACAGACTTCATCATATACAAGAAGAAAAGAAGAAGAAAATAGATATACGTAGACACAGATAGAATCAAGTTTTCTCTTTTTTATAAAAAGCTAAGGATACCTTTCTTCATGGAGAAACTAATCTCCTGATATATTTTCTTTATCTGGGTTATGCTATCTATCTAATTTACCTTTTATGATAAGTGATTTTATACTAAATTGAGTAATATCATATTTTCCTTAAAATATACGCTATAATGTCATTTAATAGAATACATTTCTATTAAAATTTATAGTATCCACTCAATATTTTGTATTTTTTATATGTAATAATGGCTCTTCTTTTGATACCTATACAAGTCAATCCCAAGTATGTTATTTGACATTTGGTGATATTGAGACATCTAATCCTGTTAAAGGAATCTGACTACCGTGCTTTTAATTCATAATTAACTTCAAACATTGTCAATATGTCTTTTAAATTTTCATCATAGGCAAACCGACAAATTGTAATCCACTCCCTTCTTATATTTGCCTTTATTTCACATACAGCACCAGTATCCTTGGGGATTGTTTTAATTTGAACATCATATTTGTGTCTTAATCTCTCTTCTAATTTATTGACAATCATTTCTGGAGCAGAAATCAAGATTTTTCGCATATGTAGTCCACAGTACATCATATAGATACTTGAACGTAAAAATCTGTCTATCTAATAATGAAGATTTAGATATTTCTATGGAATATATTTTATAAAATTTCAATTAGAAAAGAAGCAAATAGAGACTAAAATAATTGATAAACAAGTATCGTCAAGTAATGGTAATGATAATAACCATAGTTAGCAGACTTTGCCCTCTGTTTTACACCAATAGTATTTTGAACAATCTCAGTCGGAAGTTTCTCATTTTGTTGTTGTCACTACTACTCGTAACGTTGCTGGGGATGGTGGTACTACTATTTATCCGCAGTAGCAGTATACGATTTATTTTGTCCCTGAGTACCTCAATTTCCTGTATTTATAACTGAATATTTGCTTTATGGATTTATAGCATCTAATGAATATCTTATTTCTATGACTTCTTACTGCTGAGAAGGATCTAGTGATAATACATAAAAGCATAATTTTTTGGTGCAAACATTTAATTCTATATAATAGAAAATTATATCCTTTTTTAAATGAAGATTTTGCTAATGTCCATTAACGAAGAATAATTAGATAGTATTTGAGGCTCATGCTGCAAATCTCTCTTCTTCTTCTTCTTTTCTGCAATACTGTTGTTTTCTTCCTCTCCAAACTGTCGATTTTACTTTATCGGATATCAATAATGGAATGATATTAGCAATGTATCCAGCCATTAGAAAAATTGCTCCCAAAAAAGACAATAGGGAATATATTGGTGTAATCTTGTATTTTTTGATATCTTTTATTGCTGTTGCAGCAACTACAATAATAGAAGATACTACAATTAGAACTAACACAATTGAATGAAAATCATCTACATGAAATTGTAAGAGAGATACAAACTCAAACTGTTGTTGGATAACAGCAATTGATAAAGTGTAGATAGTAATTAGAAACGGTAACATGACCATGAAAAATATAATTAGCAAATTCATAGCTATCCGCAGCCTATTCATAGGAGCAAGTGTCCTTCCTATTCCATGCCAAAGAGTATGAAGGTCGCGAGACCAAAGAGCTGACATTATCTTGTCTATTCTGACAATTTTCATACTGTAGCCTGCTTCCTTGATTCTTACTCCAAGTGATTTATCTTCCTGTATAGCTTTACGAACAGATTGATATGTTCCTATCTCTTCAAAGACCTTCCTATTTATCATAATAAAGCTCCCATTGAGATATGCTGCCTTACATTTTGGATTATTCATACAAGCTGTATTTGCGCCCAAGAGTATGGAAAAATGATTCCATACAGGCATTGTAATCTTTGACCAAAAATCACGAAGTTCTATGTAAGGTATACCAGTTAACACGTCAAGATCTTTCTTTTGCATATATAAAATAGTCAATGAGATAGTATCTGTGCTGCTAAAGTAGGTGTCAGCATCAGTAAATAGTAAAACATTTCCACTACTTTTCAAATACCCTTGTTGCGAAGCCCATGTTTTGCCAGTCCAGTCGTCTGGTTTATCAGTTAAAGACAAAATCATTAATGTCTTTGCTTGTAAATTTGTTACTCTGCTTTTGATGTTCTGCATTATATCTAGGGTATTATCAGTGGAATTATCATCTATTACAATCACTTCAAAATTTGGATAGTTTTGACCAAGCAAAGAGAGAATACATCTTTCAATATTGTCTTGCTCGTTTCTTGCAGGTACTATTACACTTACAAACGGAACAGTTGAGAGTTGATGACATGTATCCTTTTCATAACAAAAAGCAAGATCACCAGGCGATATATTCTTCTTATCCTTATTTTCAATATGTTTTATTATTTTTTTATCTTTGGTATACTGTAGATTTGAAGAAGTAGATGTCATTCTTTGCCGTTGTTTTTTTTCAGAAAAAATAGAAGGAGTAAGAAGGTAAGACCTTATGGAAATGAGAAAAAGATAAAGCCACGAGGCAATTATAATTAAAGGTAATGCAAGTAACAACAAAGAGTCAATTGTAATACCACTAATGATGTGCGATATGCTATGAAAATCAACCACCATACATTTTCACTTGTACATACTCTATATATTACATATATATCGAATTAATCAATTATGGATAAGCATAAATGATTCCGGCCAAGGTTGGAAGAAATATAAAATGTATCGGGGGCTCCTATAAAACATTAGAAAAAATACATGAACATGAATGAATTATATTGGAAAAAGACAGCATTATCAGTTAGTTCAAATTAGAAATATAGGAAAATAATTAAATAATTTCATGATATTGATAGCGATATCAAAATATATACATGTCCAGGTTTTACTTTAAATTATAAGTATTATGACATATTTTATGTCCTAGAGTCTTAAAGATAAGAAAATTTTAATGCATATATCAGAGTATTTTCATTTCTATGAGAATGGTAACTTGAATGGGACTCCATTATATACCTCTTTGACTTTATCCTCTACCTTTGCTGATACCTCTTTGACTTTATCGTCTTGACCTTTATCCTCTATTCCATCTTTATGTCCCTCTAACTCTGATTTTCGTTCTGACAATATTGGAGATTGTGCCTCTGAACTTAATGGAGTTGAGGCTACCCCTAATGTTCCATTTCTAGAAGATTTAATATAATCTGCAATTACTGATTCTTCTTCTACGATAGGCATTGGTAACACATCTCTAACATCTTCATTTTCTCCTCCTACTGCTAATGCTGCTGTTGTTGATGTTGTTTTTGCTGTACCATTACCTAAAATTGTGCTATTATCTAAAGTCGTGCTATTGGCTATTATTGGTTCAGGTTGTTGTTGATTTTGATAATATACTACTCCGGTAACAGTGATGCTATTCCATTTTGTTAAATTAGTAGGATTACTAATACAAGATAATTTTGAAGTTAGTTCGTTTGTTCCATTTGTAATAAGATGGTATTTATCAGTATATGTAAAACTCCAAGTAGAATAATCATTTACTCCACCAGGACCTGTTGCTATAGCTTTTTGAAATGGCTTTAGATTATTCCAATCAGCATATACTGTACAATCAGTAGTTGCATTATCTGTAGATGTTCCCGTGATATTCAATTCACCGACTGAGGTCTCTTGACCGGCGGTAGGAGAGGTAATTTTTACTCCTATTATTGGAGTTAGTGGGAGTTGAGGCGGGACCTGCGCTTGTGCATATAAAATGCTATGTAATAGAAAAACATAGAGAAGACATGTTCCAAAGACAAGGAAAAGAGATACCGTTTTGGATTCCACTCCATAAATCTTTTTCTGAAGGCTATAAGTAGTGCTATAATTTAATGTATATTTATTTTACTATTAAATAGTTGTTCTCAATTCAACATAATAATAAATATATCCCAAGCATCAGAATAATTAAAATTTAATTATTAACTCTTTTATGTTAATAGAAAAAAATTTAGTGAAATTATTATTGTTTTTACCTTACAGATAGATTATTACTAGCGTTACCAGCTTATAGTATACTGAAGTCTACACAGCCGAAGATATGAATTGGAGGCCAGTGGATAATGCCTATATGATGGTAATAATGATAGAAGATGTGACTTGCAGCAAATTATAAGTTACTAACAAGAGATAGATCACAATTTCTTTTAAGAGATGATTGTTTGTACTGTGAAAATTACCAGATCTAAG
>DASQYF010000356.1:0-11473 GCA_035639375.1 Nitrososphaeraceae archaeon | reverse complement strand
CCACGCTGCCGTCCCATAAGATATACTAAAGTCTTGCATGATCTCTGGGATGGCCGGCAGGAGCATGGTTTCTGAGAAAAATACTACCAAGAGTGTGCTGCTAAGTATCCCAAGAGTAACCCACGCATCACGGTTGACAGTAACGGAAGTTAACGAAGCCATATAACGACAATAGGTGCATATGCACTCTTATAAGTGTATCTACACCTATTTGTACTTAAAGTTTCGCCTATATTGATATCAAGTAAACCTTTTATTAGTAATATGTGTATATCAACATAGTTAGGATTGAAGGAACGAACTACTAATACAATACTGAAACAAGGAATGTCAGCAGATTCGTGTACATGCGGTGAATTACGGAAGGCAGCTAGAGCAATAACACTTCTTTATGACAATGCATTCAAGTCGAGTGGATTGCTGTCTACACAACTTGGTGTACTAGATGTCATCTGCAACTCTAACTCAATAAGAATTTCAGATCTTGCTGCGAAGCAAGGGATGGATAGGACTACTCTGACCAGAAATCTATCTGTTTTAGAGAGACAGGGGTTTATCAAGATCTCATCGGGAAAAGACCATCGAACGAGAATTGTGACAGCTACTCAAAAAGGACGTAGCGCCGTAGCCAAAGCTATTCCTCTCTGGATTGAAGTTCAACGCAAGGTAAAACAACAAATGGGCGAGGACACATGGCATAATCTAATACAAAATTTGTCTCAATTTGTAAAGGTAGCCGATCAATTAAATGAATCAAAGTGACAATGACGCACTGAGACTTCAAATCCCACTGGTATCACAAGATATGTTACTAAATGCTAGTATCAAAAATACATTATTTCTACAAATGACATTTAGTATTGAGTAATTTTTTGAATTGTTAGCTGAATCCGTTCAACTATAAGGTTCAAGCAGATATAATGAATCCTCTCTAAAAATGATTACAAGTAAGCATAGTATATCATTATGCCTACTTTCTACTTTCGGGAAAGGTTCATGTCCTTGAAAATACTGAATGAAAATGAAGCAAATATATCTGTCAAAGTGCGGGAACTTTTCTGAGTGAGGTTCCAAATATTATTATCTTATATTAACTTAAAAAATCTTCTAATGGATATCTTACTTCTTCCCAATTCTTTTATTCCACCTGCGTATCGTCTGACAGTCTTATAACCCGTACGTGTCAAATGCTGATACCCAATTATACTTGCAATACATGCTTCATTAGAACAATAGATAACAATATCATCATCAGGATTAGGTGTTTGAACAATGGCTCTAATATAATAACAATAGCAACTTTTCTTGACCCGATATTGGCTGTTGAGTATCCGCATTTTATAATAGTTCCTCAAAATATCTAGAAGATTAAATAGAGATGTTAAACTGAGGAGTGTTACCTATGAATATTCAATCGAAAACCATGTTTGCGCTATTAGCAGTAGCTGTAGCAGCAGTTTTCATAGCAAGCACCGTGCTTGTAACAACAGAAGCAGAAGCAGCAAAATTAGTTGAAAAAATTAAGGGTAAAGGTAAGAAACAACTTACCAGGGCAGAAGCGGCACCTATAGCTACATCGGGTGACAATATATACATAACATGGTGGAGCAACAAGACAGGAAATGAGGAAGTGATGTTTAGAGCATCAACAGATAATGGTGCTACTTTTGGAGATAAGATTAACTTAAGTAATACAACTGCAGCTGATTCAGACGATGCAGAGATAGCAGCATCCGGGGATAGTGTTTATGTAACATGGTGGGAGAGAAATGAAACAAGTGATACACCAGTAGCAAGAGTAAGTAATGATAATGGAGCTACATTTGGACCAATGTTGATGCTTGCTACTAATGGTACTATTGGAGGAGGACAAGGAGGATAAGAAGGAGGAGGAGGATGAGCAAGAAGATAAGAAGACTAAGAAATCATTCTTTTTTCCTTTGGAATTGTTAGGCAGACTATCTGATAGTCTATCGGCGGCCGCAGTGGCATAAAGCAATCAGTTGATGATATAGTTACCTACAGATGGTAACACTATAAGAATTATTATACTATTAAGAGAAGTTTGTATATGTGCTTCTCATATGATGCTACAATGTCATCCTGTACCAATGCTTCAAGAATTTGGTGTTACAGGCTTGTAGATTTGTATGTTTTAGGTTAAAAAAGCGTCAGATCTGTCACTTTTCTAGCGAATGATATAAACTGTTGTTGTTGCTCTGGAACTGAGAAGACTATACAAGCCTTTGCGATATTATTGCTAAATTCTGTTACTGCGTCAGCAGCTCTACTATAGACTTTCAGATTCTCTCTTGCTGCATCCACTGTATTGGTTGCTAGCTTATTGTTAATATCAACTGCTCTTAACGTGTTGTTAGTAATTTCATTTGATTGTCTTGTAAATTGCTCTGTGTAAGGTGTTGACACTGGGATGATGTTAAAGTTCTCTATCAATTGCTTTTGAGGTGAAATTGTATTCTCTATTACATTCTTTACTGTCTGGATATAATCTATCTGAAGATTAGAGAATGCTTGTGCATATTGTGGTTGGACACTAGCCATCTAATCTGCTGCTCTAACAAAATTTTCTCTTGCTGTGTCAAATATATGAGTTGCACTGCTTGATCCTATAATACTGCTGTCGTGTCTTGATTTATTATCGTTATTTTAAATACATATTACAGTAAAAAAATATGAATATATAACTACTGGTAATAAATGGTAATATTTACCATAAAACTCTCAAATTTTATAATTTATTTTTTTATCGTGCAATCTTATTCCATATGCTTATCTACTTCTTCAAATAGCTTTCTTTCTATGATAGTCATGTCATCTTCAACAGATTGCTATTTAGTGTATAAAATAGAAATTATACCTAATTAATGAACATGTAAAGCATTAGAATAAGAGCCTAAAAAGACGATTATAATGAAGGTAATGAGTTAAAAGCAGGACAGGAAGGAAAGAAAACCGGAAAAATAACGACCAATAAAGTTATTTTTAATTTTAAGTCAAACACATTTGCTAACTGTCATTATTAGTTATAATACCTGCATTTTAACTTGCAATAATAAGAATGACTGCTGATACCATTGGAGCAATAGACATCCTCAGAGTAATTGCAATAACATCTTTTGCTGGTGGAACATCATTTCTTGGTATCTATATTTCAAAGCGTACAAACTTCTCAGAGGATCATGTACTAGCACTTACCGCGTTTGGCGCAGGTATTCTTATATCAGCAGCAATTTTTTCTATGGTGATAGAAGCAGAGAAAAGTATTGGTATTATGGCAACGTTGTTTGCATTTATAGGAGGAGCCATAGTGTTTACAATTGCAGACATTATAGCAGAAAAGAAAGGTGGAGGAGCTGGTATTCTTCTTGGTATTGGATTAGATTCAATACCTGAATCTTTAGCTATTGGTGCTGCTATTGCTTCTGGTCCTTATCTTGCTTTGTCCCTTCTAATAGGTATACAAAATGTTTCTGAAGGTATTGCGTCGTATAGAGAAATGATGACAGGTAAAACTGCTTTTAGCGACAATCCAAAGAAAGCATTTGCTGCTACAGGTGTAATTTCGATAATTCCTGTAATCTTAGGATTAGTAGGTGTTTTTTACCTAACAGGAATGAAAGAAGTTATTGCATATATACTTGCATTGTCGGCTGGTGGTATTTTCTATATGTTGCATTATGACATGATACCAAAGGCACATAAGGAAAGAAAATGGCTGCCAACATTTGGTGCTGTTTTGGGATTTATAATTGGATTTGCTATAGTTAGAACAGTTGGTGGATAGTAGTAGTAGTGGTGTAATCCTTTACAAAGAAGAGGAAAAGAAGACAATGACTGATGCAACAATAACAATTTAATCGATATTAGAGGTTACTTCCTCCGGCTGCTTTGAAGACGAATTTGTCAAGGTCTTACAATCTGAGTACCATCTAGACCCTCAATATAGACATCAAAGGATTCTCCTACTGCAATTTGCCTTCTACAAAATTCAATCTTATACCCTTGGGATGTTATTGGATCTGCACTTTGTTCTTCTGGTATTTTTCATCTCCTTCGCAGAGTTGAAATGTTTCTGATTTATACTAATGCCACTTTATTTTTCTCTCTCTCTCTCTACGATGGTTAAATGCCATCATTATTATTATTATTATTAAATCTTAATATGAAGGTAATTTAGCAGAATTCAAAAGTCACTCGATCGCCTGAAAGTTAAACAGTGATAGGAATCACTAGACAGGTTAATAGAACATTCAGATTTCGTAGTTTTAAGTTCGCAAACTAATATTCTTATGACAAATTTCATTAATGTAACGATATATGATAATGAAACAAATTGCATTTAGAGTTCATATGCCTGTTATGGGATTTAGTAGTAGGGAAAAGGACTTTCTTTGAAGAAAACAAATCCTTTCATTTGCACAAAAGGCTGAATTCCTTGGATATAATTCGTTGAGTGTAAACGATCACATTGTATTTAGAACTAGTTGGCTTGACACAATAAGTACATTGTCAGCAGTTGCTGCAATCACAAATAAAATAAAACTTGGTACTTGTATATTGAATATAGTTATAAGAAATCCTGTTGTTTGTGCCACAGCTTTATCAGCTATATATGTTGCCTTTTTAATGAAATCTAAGTCATTTACGGCTACTGATATCATTTTTCTTTACTTCAGTATTGCTAAGACCACATTCCCTGCATTTGTATATCACTATCTTTTCTAATTCCTTTTCCAACAACATATTACCGCCACAACAAGCACACTTCATATAAAGTGTATTTTTATATTTACCTATTCAAAGCTTTTCTTAACATGCCACTCTACAAATTTGACTATTAGGGCCTGATTTAACTAATACCTTTTATGGCATTAATTCATGACAGAATACAAAATGTAAATACCATCTTCTTTTCTAATATCTTCTTTCTAATATCCTTTTGCACAATCTACATATACTTCTTCAAATCACTATTAATATGAATACAGAATAATAAAAAGTTCATAATAAACGTACATAACTTAATAATTTCAATAGATAAAATATTCTCAATCGCAGCATATATTTTATTTTTGATAGAAATACTTTTGACTATGTCATATAGCAAGAATTTCAATTTCATCATAGGCATCTTTGACTGCCATAAGAAAAAAAGTATCATCATAAATTAAAAGCCAGTCTTTCTGTCCTATTATAGGTAGTTTTCTGACCAAGATTTTATTGTCTTCTTTAATCTTTGTTATAAGATATGCAAATCTCGGGTTTTTATCTTTTATATTGAAAAGATCCTCTTGTAGTTCAATACCCGTCCGTCCACCTTCGATGTTAATGCTAATTATATCTCCATACCTATTCTCTATCTTTGCTGTAACATAACTCTGACCAATGTTAAACTGTTCAATATTTATCATGACTTTGGAATAGGCAGATGTTGTTTCAGGTAGCTCATCATATAGAATCTCTGATAATTTATCAAAAAATAACATCCAATATATTATGTAAATCAGAATATAATACTAACTGTCAATTTAAGCTGCAGGTATTATCTATGTCAATATGCAAACAATTACTCCTTCAGTATGCAGGGAATAATTATACTAGTGCTGTTAGCCCCCATCATACTCTAATACCTTCTACTGCATCAATATGGATATTTGATTTGGGTCACACTATAATATTACATGATACATAACCTGATATCTATACCTGCAGAGCACACCTTATATATCAATTCTATTGTATGCTCTTCATGCAGCTAAAACCAAAGGCAATATCCGTGTCGGCACACTGATGATCAAAAGGACTCTTCTGCTGCCGCCAAAGCAATTTCAAAATAGCTTAATATTTAATATATAGGTATAGATAGTAGCATCCAAAGCGAGATTAATCAATTGAATCATGTTACAGTGGCTAAGTTTGGCGGTAGTGCCCTTGGAATAGACGGTGTCCTAATTCCGAAAATCATTGATCGGATAAAGCAAATGAAGCAGGAATCTAAGGTTGTTGCTGTTTTCTCTGCTCCTCTTATTAATTATGAAGAAAAAGTGGTTTCCATGACCGATGTTGCAATAAAAGTTGGAAGGAACTATGCCTCATCCAATCCAATAGAAATTGAAGTTTTACGAGAAGTTTATGAACGGATTGCTGCAGAGCATGTTACCCAAAAGTTTCACAATGAATTCTTTCAGCATCTTGATAAGTTTTATCATCAGGTAATAATTTCATTAAAACAGGCGGCTGAGAATAAGCGTTTTGTTGATGTTACTAGATCTAGAACCCTTGCATACAGTGGTGAGGTTATAATCTCTTATCTTATGGACTATGTAATGCGAAGTTATGGTATAAAGTCCGATCATGTAAATATCGAAAAATGGCCAATAATTACAGATGATAATTTTGAAGCTGCGAACTTTATGAGTGAAGAATCTAAACAAAACTTTAGCCATCTAATTAATTTGGTAGAGCAAAATGAAGTTGTGTCGATAGGTGGATTTATCGGTAAAACTCTTGATGGACTAGAAACAACATATGAGCGAGGAGGTTCTGATAGAACAGCTGCAGATATTGCAATACTATTACATGGCCGATATAATATGAAAGTAGATTTTGAAAAAGATAATGCTGTGTTAAGTGCAGACCCAAAGATTGTAAAAGATGATCTCGAATACATAAAACATCTATCTTATAATGAAGCAAAGTTAGCAGGAATGTTTGGAATGAAGATTCTAGATCCCATAGCCATAAAAGAAATTGATGATAATGATCTCGATATTCCAATAGTTATAACAAATATGACAAATCCATCCAATATCACAATAATTCAGAGGATTCCACCAAATACAGAAGATGGCAATTTAGTAAAAATTGTCACAGGAAAGAAGAACTGTGCAATTGTAAGAATGGAGAGTATTGCTGCCACTCATCTGATAGCATCACTTGAAAAAGATAAACAATATCATGATTTCATAAAATTATCTCCTTATAAAAGGGAGGACACTGAAATTACAAGATTGCTTTTCCTTGATGCAGACTATGTAAAAAGACAAGAGCGCCATTTCAGAGCATATTATCCCAAGGTAGAGATTGTTTATGAAAGAGGTGTAGTTACTCTGATTGGAGATATGATGTGGCGTATCCCAAAAATTGCTTCTACTGCTAGCAGCACAGTTGGAGAACATAATATCAATATCCTTAATCTGGATGCTCAAGAAGAAACATCAAGAATTCTGATAGTTGTTGAAGATAAAGGTATCAACGTAGCCGATGCAATAAAGGCAATTCATGCAAAGCGAAGCAAAATTCATGCTAGTAGTAGTATACGCTATGACTGAACGAAAAATATGGATGGATGGATCCCTTGTAAACTGGGATGAGGCTAAAATTCATATTCTTACACATGCTTTACATTATGGAACAGGAGTTTTTGAAGGAATTCGCTGTTACAAAACCATCGATGGCCAGGCCGTTTTTCGATTGCCTGAACACATTCAACGATTATTGGATAGCGGCAAAATATACTTCATGGATCTCAGATATTCTAAAGAACAACTTCAAGAGGCAGTAATTGATACTATAAAAGCAAACGAAATAGAAGAATGCTATGTCCGTCTCATTGCATATTATGGCTATGGCAAGATGGGAGTTAATCCAATGCCTAACAAGGTTTCTGTGGCAATTGCATTATGGAACTGGGATGAATATTTAAGAGCTGATAATCTAACTTATGGCATACGTATGATGGTTTCCTCGTGGGCCAGAATCGATGGCAGATCGATGCCTGTCCATGCAAAAGCGACAGCAAATTATGCCAATTCAGCCCTAGCTCGAGTGGAAGCACTAAAATCGGGATTCGATGAAGCAATTATGCTGAATGTAAACGGCATGGTTGTTGAAGCTAGCGCAGAAAATATTTTTATTGTGAAAGATAACGTTTTGATCACTGCACCAATAATGTCAGGAGCCTTGAATGGTATTACAAGAGACAGCATATTGACTCTTGCAAGAGATAATAGAATTTCCTGCGAAATTCGCGATATATCAAGGGATGAATTATACTTAGCTGATGAAGTATTCTTAACCGGAACTGCAGCAGAAATAAAGCCGGTTGTCGAAATTGATAATAGAACCATTGGCGATGGAAAAGTAGGAGCAATTTCACAACGACTAAAAATGCTTTATGAATCGGTAGTTCATGGAGAAAATAAGAAGTTTAGCAAAAAATGGTTAATGCTTGTTTGATAGATAATTGAATAATTATTAATCTTTGATAAAACAATCATTATCAAATATGTAAATCTAGTACTATGACAATTATGTAATTATCTAGCCGCAGTTATTCGGGTAAATAAGATTCAAAATTTGATTCAGGTATTGCATCAATATCTATTTTCTAATAGAAGAAACAGAAAATATCGGTAAGGAAAACTTACTCAAAAAAGCAGTGGGTAAATTTATGGTTACAGACTTGCTAAAATGGGTTGATGTGTAGCACAAGCAGCGGCATAGAACTTACATTGAGAAATGTTAAGATTTAAAAGGAAATTACACATAGATTTTCATGATGACTTCATCAATACTAGATGCAGATGTAAAAGAATTTTGTATACATGTTATGAAAAAACTGATCGAAAAAACACAGGAGGATGAAAACAAAAGTATCATCAAAAATGATCTTTATGAGGAGGCTTGTGCTCGATCGAATGGAATTGGAGCCCTTGACTCCAGCAATATTACTCTAAAAAACCGTGTTTTTCAGGAACTTTTTACAAGAGGGCATATTAAACAAGGTAATAACCCTGATGAAATTAAAATTACAGACATAGGAAAGAACTATCCAGAATACCTCGATACGTAAACAAATATTGTAAAGACTCATTATTGTATTAAATATCAAAATTCGTGGGCATAAATAGTAAATATAAAGATAGACCTTGACTTTTTTTAAAAATTACTGAAGAAGCAATAGACAAATAACAAAATGGTCTTTTGAGGTAGATGTACTCCTATGTTTCAAATCGTCGAACACTTTGGCATGTAACAACTATCAGAATTCAAAATGTACAAATCTAAAGATAATAAAAGGAAAATTGAATTCTCCAATATATTATAGAATAAGTATCGTATTATAATAAAAATATAACAAACTATGAATATAACATATAACTCTTCTACTAATATAACTACTATTCTTGTTATCTTTGGTTAGCGTTCTGTAATATTCTTACAATATTCTGCATATCATAAGAGATTTGCATTTTCTATAGCAAGTTGAAATACTAAAAAATTATAAGTCTATATTATTAATATCCTTCATAGGAAATGAAAAAAGAGTTTATCGTTTTAAGAATTGAAGCCTCCCAGGACGGTAGTCCTTACATATACATAACATTTAATGATGCTAATGATTACAAGTCTGGAGAAAGACAGCAGCAAAATCCCTTTGGTCCCAATGTAATGGCATTTACTTCACCAGAGGATTTGATGAAAAATTTGCCTAAAGCGATGGCAAATATTTCTAAGATGATGGGCAGTGGTAGTGGCCCTACCGGTATGACTGATTCACCTGTAATTAGAATTAGTATGAACGAGTATGAAGATATAGGAATAAAAGTCGGCGACAAGGTTACAATAGAGATTACAAAATTAGATAATAGCGGAATTTAAGATATAAATTGTAATAATCGACACTTATGGCACTCGCTCGCAGTATTCTATCTTCCCTATTTAATTAAAATAAAGATTTTCTGTTATGGAATAACTTTCTAATGCTTTTATTATTATATTGCCAATAATAATTAATGATGTCGCCATAGGTTGTTCTTCCACTTTTCCAGTTAAGGCTAAACTTCAATGCATAGCTCTCAGTTTTTATTCTTCAGTTCTATAACTATCATCTTTAGTAATACTCAGAGATATTACAAGTAGATATTGAATCCATGCCATTTAGAATTGAAACTATATCTAAAAAATCATAAGAATACACAATAATCTGTTTTAAGTAGTGAAACTAATAGGAAGAATTACACCATTTGATTAACCATTGATAATCAAACTTCCTTTTATTATCCATATCTTGATTGTCATCGTCGTCATAGTATATCTTTTTCTTTTTTTCTAATTCTTTTATACATTCAACCATAACATCAAACCTCCCAACACTTACTCCCAATTTAGAAAAGTTTTGATTAAAGTTTTCAATATTGTATTCTAAATTGGTACTGTTATTAATAGAAATTATTCTAGGATTGATCTTAGGTCCTCCTTCAAATACTAAATTTTTGATAAAATTAGGAGCAGTTATGTTAAATGAGTTCTGAAGATATGTGCTGGAGGTATTAGATCCAAATAGGTTTGATATGATGCCCATAGCTTTGTTGAAAAGCATAGAATGATGTTCAAAGTCAATAGTGACGTCATCTCTCTTACGAAGATTAAGACCAAGCAATTGTAAAATTAGCCTTTCCATAGCACATTGATTAGTTACAAGTCTTTGGTCATAGTTGGATAAAGTATCTTTGAAGTAACTAGTTGTCCAATTTCCACTGCTCCTTAGTTGAGAATTGAATGCAATAGTCCAGGGAGTGATAAGTTGTTGAAGGTCATACGGTAAGGATTTGTAATCGGGTTTAATTATTTTTTGTATTTTCGGTTTTTTATTACTATTTACACTTTCATTTTCTCTTTCTAATACCTTATAATACAATTCGATTATCTTTTCAGTTATACATTTTGGTGAGTTTTTGATCTCTTCATTTTTAACCCTATAAACATAATATCCCATATTCTCTAATGCTCTCTGACGTATTCTATCCGGTGTCTTACGATATTCGAATTCATGGACACCCCCATCAACTTCAACAATAAGTCTATGACCAATAATAAAATCTGGTGTATACCATATACAAGCTGAGAGCCAAACTTCTGAATTTCTAGTATATTTGACATTAGGTGCGAATTTATTTAATGCTGCTGATAATAGATTTTCATATCTTGTAGATGTTGGTCGCTTGTAGAAGGAGGAAAAAGAAGAAGATGATGAATACTGGTAATCGTTGTGATTGCGATTAGAGGAATGCTGCGTTGTTGAAGATTCTCGCTTCTTTTCTTCTACCATTTTAATTATTGCTACTTAATGTTCTTATTATATCATTATATTGCGGCTAATGACAGTTATATTGTAAAATAAATCAATAAATAATAGTTTGCTGGTGCCAGAATAAGGTTTCAAAATAGACGATATTTGTTGTTTATTTCTTGTACGTGAAATTGGATCCACTGTCTGATCGCCTTATCTTCTGCTACTCTATATGTACATTTTAGATATCCTTTATTCTTCTGTAAGAATCAGCAGAATACTGACTTCAATAGATATGTTACATATAGAAAATAATTCATAGACTTGACAGATAATACTTGTTATTGATACTACTGATTTTTATATGAATTTTGTTTG
>DASQYF010000355.1:0-2561 GCA_035639375.1 Nitrososphaeraceae archaeon | reverse complement strand
AATAAATATAACTGTCAGAAGTAATCATTTATTGGCTTCGTTATATTGCTTTTTATATAATAGCGAACTATGATGTAAAAGAGAAAAAAGTGGATGTCTTGTAATTGTACCTTTTATTGTACAATTACTGTTTCTTGTCGTCGTCACATTATTATTATATTTCTACAGCTATTGTTTTTCTATTTTCACTTTTGCTACTTTTCGTCGCCGCTGCTGCTGTCATCACTGCTACCACTGCTATCACTGCTATCACTGCTATCACTACTGTCGCCACTGTCACCGTCGGTGTTATAGATTGGATTGAAGCAGTCTTTTATTTGCTGTTCTGTGACATCACCACTTTTCTCAGCATCTGAAAGACAGCTCTTGAACTCTTTGTATTCCCCGCTAGATGAACCAGTGCTAGATGAACCAGTGCTAGATGAACCAGTGCTAGATGAACCAGTGCTAGATGAAGCAGCACCACCATCCGCTCCTCCTCCATAGCTCTGGGCTATTGCAGGCTTTACAACAACACTTGATAGTGCAAAAATAGTTGCTGCAGTAACCAGTACTACAATTGACATTACTTTCTTTGTATTCATTGTCATAGTAAATGTGTGGTATTATATAAGATCTGTGATACAACCGTCTAAGTAATCACCTTCAGATGGATGAAGAATAAGTCCATTAGACACTTGTACTACTCTTTATACTTTAAATTAAAGGCTTTAGTCATATCAAATAATGAATGATACCATTTTGAGCCGTAGTAATAACAGTAATAATAATAATAATAATAATATTCCTCTAGATGATTTAGAATAAGCTGATCTATTGTGAAAGCTGAACTTAAAGAAGATATAAATAGTAAAGTACTGGATTTTATTCAACAAAATCCTGGCTGCCATCTACGTCAGATCAAAAATGAGATTGGCATATCAATGGGTTCAGTTCAATACCAATTATTCACATTAGAAAAAAGAGGAAGGATAACTTCCATTAGACGTGGTTTATATAAATTTTATTTTCTATCTGGAATATTTCATGATAATGAAAAAGATATACTGCAAGTTTTAAGCCAAGAAACTGCAAGAGAAATCCTTCTGTTTGTTATTGAACAGAAAAACCCCACTCAAACAGACATTGTCAACACTATTGGAATATCCGCTGCATCTGTAAACTGGCATATTAGACGCTTAATTGGCTTTAAATTGATATATGAGATTAAAGACGGAAGGTACAAGAGATACCAATTAACCGGTGATAGTAGAGATTATTCCAAGTATATAGTAGACCTATTGAAGAATTACTATCCTAGCATTTGGGATAATTGGAGCAATAGATTAGCTGAAATGTTTCTGTCTTTATCCAGACGAGAAGATAACAATAAAGAAATAATATAATACATGCGATAAACATGATTATGGGAATATTTGTTAGCATTGGAATTTTATGATACAATAGAAGGTATAATCTATATAATAGGTGCAATATTTTCCGTCACATTATTGGCACTATCAATTTCTGCTTATAAAAATACGGGTCTAAAAAAAATAAAATATGCCATAGTTGCATTTGGTCTTTTTGCCTTCTTTTTGTTGTATGAATATTTAGAGCATACTTTTAAAACATCATTTAATACCCCATATACTGATATAATAATACCTTCTATGGCACTTGCTATTGTAGTCTTATTCTTTTTAGCGATAGTCAGAAAAAAATAGTAAAACCAGAAAAACTATCGAACGGAAGCCTCTCAGTTAGTCATTTAGATGCTTGTACCACAATATATTATACATGGTAAAAGAATATAATTGCAATGATTATTTTTCATATGAATCTACATTTTCTATATCATGTTAATGTCCATGGCAAAATAAAAAATGCAAATGTAGAATGCAGCGGATATTGTTGTCAAGATTGTTTAGTGATCTAAAAAATTGAATAATGATAAAAAGAAATTGTATTCTTCAACTTTTGTTGTTGTTGCTATTGCTGCTGCCGCTATTTTCCTGCTAATAGTTGCTATTCTTTCTATTACCATCGAAATTACAAGTGAAAAATATCCTGCATATGGTAGTAGTAGCATCTGGAATGGTTCTGCCAGTACTACTAATACTAATAATAATAGTACTACTACATCCTTACCTCCTGCTACTGATTTTAACTTTGCAGCTGTAGGAGATTGGGCTTGTACTTCTAATACAAATAACACTGTAAATAACATAGTTGGTAAGAACCCAGAATTAGTACTAGCATTAGGAGATTATTCATATAATACTACTAGTGATGATTGCTGGTTTAAGATAGTAAAACCCATAGAAGACAAAATGAAAATTGAAATAGGAAATCACGATCATCGAGGGATTGGAGAGCTATATAGATATCTGAACGATTTTAGACTCACAGAAGAATATTACTCATTTGATTATAGAAACATTCACTTTCTTGCACTTTCAACAGAAATTCCATTCCTTGTAAATTCTGCACAGTATAGATTTGTAGATAATGACCTTTCAAAGGCATCATCAGATCCAAACATAGATTGGATTGTAGTATATTTCCATAGACCAATGTAT
>DASQYF010000354.1:0-2889 GCA_035639375.1 Nitrososphaeraceae archaeon | reverse complement strand
TTGATCAATGCTCATATGTATTCAAATTCATCCCTTTATTCTTAGGTGACCAATGATATGACAGTTAAAGCTAAGGCCCACATAGAAAAAACTCATAGTCAAGTTGAAGGACCTGACGTATTCATGATTTTTTTCCGACCTGCTTCTCAGCGGTCCATTCGCTTGCTGGAAATTTGACTTGCTATCTTACCCAGAGTAACTCCTCTGTACTATCTTAATCTTTTCTGATTGAGTATTTGCGATTATTCCGATCGATGATTAACGAACCTGCTACAATCACAATGGTGCTGAATTAGTTGTCTACAGCATATCCTGGGCTATGATTATACTGCGTATCGGTATACCAAAAACTGTTGTACCCAAATTCATTTTGATTTGTGCAGCAATACTTCCCAAGATAATAATATAATATGCTCTGAAATATCATCTGTGATACAGTACGAGATAATGCTCAATAGCACAAGTGGCGGCAGATGTAACTGAATGAACACGACTATATCATAGGACAAGACATACAAAGGTCTAAGCTCGTTTAGGAGCGAGCTTTTACACACTTTAGCTCAAGGCTTGATACTACTTTCTTACTAAAGAGACACTGAAAGTAAGAAATGAAATAAAAAAAGTACTATAAGTTTTTAACTTATTGCTTTTTGTTATTCAGGGTCTGCTGTAGGAAAAACAGAATTATAATTAGTGTCACCAAGATTGTTTCAACTTCCGTTAATAATTGTAACAGCTTTTTGATAATCTCTTAAAAACATTCTGTGTGATTTGCTATAGGAAAGCTTTGTAACGAATCAGCCACCATGACTCGTTCAGAATATAGTAAACATAAGCAGAAGCAAGGAAGCGGTCTCCACCAATCCTTCAAACATCTGAAAGTGCTATTATTTAAGAAAAATCTCGTTATATGCCTGTATAGGTATTATTGGAATCAAACAGGCATTCATAAATTCCATTGCAGATATTCTAAAGTAACTCTCTTGTTTAGCATGCAGATAAAGCCTATCCTTTTGTGTAATAGAACGCATATATCTACACTATATTAACGTTAATCCCCAAATCTAATATAAATAGCTAAATCGAAATCTAAAACGATTTGTCTCCAGTATTGCGTACTTCAGTTTTTTCAGCTAACATCCAAGTGCAGGACTCATAAGCTAAGACGAGACAATGAGGACTGATCCAAGCAATAATTGCAAAGGCCCGAGGCTGAAAAAATTATTGTTCTACAAGTCTAGATGTAATCAATATTAGGATTATCAAGCTGGGGATGTCACCATCCTAAAGCCTTTGCAGACTTTGAGGCAGCTTTAGCCAATGCTTCTTTAGGTTGACTTGTATTATAGAAAACTTCGTCAAGTGCCTGTCTAATCTGATCAGCTATTTCAGGATACTCGGATATGCTAGGTCTGACACGCCCGATCTGCATCATGGAGATTAACTCGTCATAGTATGGAATCGATTTACTCAGTTCTGATGAATAAGGTCCTTCTCCTATAGGTATCTGTGTGGGAAGGTTTCCATGTTTCGCCAAATAAGGGGCAAGTATTTTTGGGTCTAATATTATTGTAATTAACTCCCATGCCAAGTCCTTATTTTTAGACGTCTTAGGCATACTCAGCTCCCATCCTCCCATCAAAGTAGCACTTGAATTCCCTTGATTTGGTACAGGAAACATTGGTAAGAAACCCACTTTTTTTTCGAAATCCTGTATTTGTTCGGTGGTATTCAGATGTACATGATGCTGTAACGCCTCTAACATCACTGCAAACTTTCTGTCGAGAAACTCTTTACCCCAATAGTGATTTTTCTGCGGTTTTATTCCTGCATTAACCTGTTCTTTAATAAATTCTAGAGCCCTGACTCCCTCTGTGCTATTATATGCTGGAAACCAGTAGCTGCCCTTTGTTGGATGTCCACTCTTCCATTCAACGATTTCTCCCCCGAGCATCCAAAGATAAGGATAAAAGGACATATCTGGAGAATGTCCTGCAGCAACTAGATGTACTCCTTCTATTCCCTTATCTTCTAATGCAGCATTGAGCTTCTTCGCAGATTCAATGTATCCATCCCATGTCTTCAACAAATTAGGATCGACACCTGCTTCATTTAGTAAATCTTTCCAGTACCACATTCCTCTTATGTCAGTCCATGCCCATATTGCATAGATTCTGTCGTTATAGACGCCACCATCCCAGTGCATTTCATACCAATCTTTCTGTCTTCCCCAATTTTGAGCATGAGTTGTAAGGTCTGTCAAAATTCCTTTCTCAACGAATTTTCCAAGCCAGATCGGGTCGAGCGTAATTAAATCAATAGGAGTTTGATTAGTCATCGCTTTTAATATCTCAGCCTCGGTTTTTTCATATGGATATGTTGTGTATTTGATTGAAATATCTAAATCTGGATGTCTTGTTCGTAATTGCTCGATTGCAGATTGCAGTAAAAATTGCCATCTTACCGGATCGCCTTGGTCTTCAAGGATAGCTCTAAGTGAAACTTGTCCTTTCTGGGCCCATGAAGGAGAAAAAAGATAAGCGCTCGCTACTATGCAAGCTGCTAGTGCTAAAATAAGACCAAGATGAAAAACCAAAAATGTTTTATTATGCTTATGTAAGTTCATGAGCCCGATGTGAATGCTACGCCATTTAAGACTTTCTATGAGAATGTTTTTGTGTTCAAGATCTGGCTATGCTCTGTGTTATCCACAAATCAAAACCTGTATATGCTGTTGTATTGAAAACTGTCGATAGTAACAGTGGTCACTGGATATTGCTGTTTGGATAGAATACTTTCATCACTCTTATTTATGAGGATGATCAGCATATTCTAAACCATCTTACTGACAGAAATTTATATTTTATCACTTATTAACGATATTATAAT
>DASQYF010000353.1:0-7429 GCA_035639375.1 Nitrososphaeraceae archaeon | reverse complement strand
AAAGTTAGGTATTTTAATATAATTTTTTGCGAATAACTTTCGCAAATTCTAAGAAGACAATGTTATGATCGTTATTGAACACACAACAACATATTTGTCAACAGGTTAATAGCATCGTCTTTAATACTAGATTGTTGTTACAGATTTGGCAGCAACAGCATCTATAGATACTTCAAGGGTATTACATCGTCATGATTCGTTAATTTGATTACCAGTTGTATAACGCTGGAAAGATGCTCATGTAAAATACAATGACTTAAGTTTTATAAACAGTTACTCGTTCAATAACGGTTAGCAAATAATTGTTAGAATAATAATAGTAGTTGTAGTTTTTCTTTTTGAACTCTCACAGCTCTTAGCCTATATTCGACTGTTTTGGCCAATAATTATTGGTGGATGATTATCAGTATTGTACATAAATAATAGAGAAGGTAAGG
Source organism: Nitrososphaeraceae archaeon (assembly GCA_035639375.1). Taxonomy (GTDB): domain Archaea; phylum Thermoproteota; class Nitrososphaeria; order Nitrososphaerales; family Nitrososphaeraceae; genus JAJNBK01. The sequence continues at coordinate 6,992 of DASQYF010000353.1, read as the reverse complement.
CAAAAGGCAAAGACCGATAATTATCGACAGGTAAAACCTGGTCTGAATGGATTAAATATACAGACTAAAAGAATTCAGAACGTTTATTTTGTTGTATCATTATATTTTTTGAAGAATTAAGATATAATCTCTTCACGATAAGTACTGACGCAGTTTTATACCATCTGTCTCTCGATAATGATAGAGTCGCGTTGTTACCATACTTTTTTTAAATTCAATGTTTCAATTATTCGACTATAGAGTATGTCGAGTTTGTGTTAATCTAACTATTTTCAGATGTCTTTTTTAAATTATTTGGCATCTTCTCTCTGATGCAAAGGAATTCTAATCTGCTAATATTATCCATAGAATGCTTTATCTATGGGTCTTGGCATCGCATAAGTTACACTCTTTTTCATGGTTTCATACCACTCCTCTATATCCTTAGTTATTGAAGGCTTTACCAGATGTAATGCCTTACCAAAGTCAGTATTATTAACTATATTTGATTTGGTTCTCATCGCATTAACAGCAGCTTCCCTGCATAAAGCAACTAGATCTGCGCCGCTAAATCCTTTTGTGGATTCAGAAATATCTTCTAAATTCACATTCTTTGCTAACGGCATAGACGATGTAAGAATTTTCATAATTTCATACCTTGCCCTATCGTCCGGTGAACCAATGTATATTATTAGATCCAGTCTTCCTGGACGAAGTAAAGATGTGTCAATCAGATCAGGTCTATTGGTAATACCAATCACAATAACTCCTGCTGATCCGGAATCATCCATTTCTGTTAAAATCTGCGAGAGAACTCGTTCATTACCGGTTAAATCTTCGGCCCCACCTCTAGGCCTAGCAAGAGAATCCAATTCATCAAATACAACAACACACGGAGAAGAGGCCTTTGCCTTCCTGAATATTTCCCGTATTGCTTTTTCAGACTCTCCTACCCACTTAGATAAGATCTCAGGTCCACGTACGACAATTATATTAGCACTACTCTCTGTAGCTAGAGATTTTGCGATCAACGTCTTACCACAACCAGGAGGTCCGAATAATAAAGCTCCTCTGGGTGGCCTTATGCCCATTTTATAAAAGCCATCAGGATCTTTAATTGCAGTAATAAGATTATCATATAGTGTTCGTTTTGCTTCATATAATCCTCCGACATCGCTCCATTTGACCCGTGCGACTTCGACATAAAATTCTCTCATTGCAGTTGGAATTATTTCCTTCATTCCTTCTTTGAAATCTTTAGTTCTAATTTCCATCATCTCGAGTGTGTCTGATGAAACCTTATCTCCTTCAATATCGATTTCTGGAAGGTAGCGTCTCAGAGCTTTCATGGCAGCTTCTCGGCATAACGCCTTGATATCAGCGCCAGTATATCCATAAAGTTCAGATGCCAATTGTCGCATATCTATATCTGCAGCAAGAGGCATTCCCCTGGTATGAATTTGAAGAATTTCTATTCTTCCTTCTGCATTAGGAACACCTATTTCTATTTCCCTATCAAACCTTCCAGGTCGTCTCAAAGCAGGATCTATGCTTTCTGGTCTATTCGTTGCGCCAAGTACTATTACATTTCCTCGCTCTGACATACCATCCATTAAAGCAAGCAATTGTGCAACAACCCTTTTCTCGACGTCACCAAAGGCCTCCTCTCTTTTTGGAGCGATGGCATCAATTTCATCGATAAATATAATACTAGGAGATGTATCCTTTGCTTCTTTGAAAATATCTCTTAATCTTGCCTCTGTTTCTCCGTAGTACTTGTTCACAATTTCTGGACCATTAATAATATAGAAATTTGCCTCTGATTCTGAAGCAAGAGCCTTAGCAATTAATGTTTTTCCGCAGCCAGGAGATCCATACATGAGTATACCGTTATGGGGTTCGATACCAAGGCGTACAAATACCTCTGGATGCCGCAACGGCAATTCTACAATCTCTCGAAGTCGCTTGATCTGTTCTTTCAAACCGCCGATTTCTTCATAAGTTACCCGTGGCTTCTGTTCAACTGCTATTTCTGCCATTATAGTAAGTTTGGTTGACTGTTCAATCTTTGCTATTGTGTGAGGTGTTACTCGTTCGATCCGAAAATCCATGGGATTACCTAAGATCACAACGGATATCTCATCGCCTTCATTTACAGGAAAACCCCTTAACCTATTTTTTACAAATTCACAGAATTCTTTATCAACAACAATATTATTGTTACCTAATGGCATCAAGACCACACTTCGTGCAGGTTTTGATTCAATCTTTTTTACTGCCAGCAAATCATTCAATCCCACGCCAGCATTCATTCTGGTCTGTCCATCAATCCTTATAACATCGATTTCCTTTTCCTCTTCATCGGCGGGCCATGCAGTCACCGCAGTATTACGTTTGCCAATTATTTCAATCACTTCTCCAGGTTCGATTCTAAGATGATGCATAGAAACAGATTCAATCCTTGCCCTACGCTTTCCTACATCGCGATGTTTGGCCTCAGCAACCCTTAAACGGATTGTTGGTGATGATTCACCGACGCTACCGCGAGACTTCTTCAAAGGCTTGCGGTTACAACCTCCTGCATTTATAATTTTTCCTTATTACTTTATTTTTACAGAGTGTCTGCTTATATTAATTACTTCGATTTCACCCACTCCTTCAATATTTCTAACAGCGTCCTCTAATCTATTCATCTCCCCTTCTGCGTCTTCTAGGAGAAAATCTCCGATGATAGCATTCAGGCCAAAGGCTATTGGTTCTTTTATATGTGACTTTAACTCCATGTCCTTGGGAACCTTGTTCTTTAGTGTTTGGATCACCACATCCAGATTAGATTCGGCATCTGCAGGTAGAATTCTAATTCTTGCAAGTAGACGGGTCATTTTAGGGTCCCTCGAATCCGCACCCAACGCATTTGTACACTCTGGCAAATTCCCGACAGCTCTCACATCGCCAAATGAGAACATAGCCACAGCTAGGACAATAATATTTTACACACTCGTCATTTGGCATGATAGGCCTATTACATGACGTACATACTGGTAATTGCAATGGTTTAGACATATACAATAGCTTGAAGATTAATATCCGAATTTAAAGTTTATTTTTGGGGTTTTTGACAAATTAAATTTAAGACCTTTTAAATCTTTCTTATATGGGTTAGCCCCCTCTTTATCTCCATAACAGAAGTTCGTTATTAGTCTAAGTTTAATAATCGCCTAATCTCATTACCCAAAACCATTTTTATTATTTTTGTCGTACCTTTAGCTCCCAGTATTTTTGCTAGAGCTGCTGAGTGGAAATCAAAGTTTCCTATCTTTGATATTTGTTCAGTCTTGGTTTGAGATATCGTCAAAAATAATCTATCTATTGCTTTATTATCCAATCGTTCCAATAAACGTCTTGCAATAATCATCTTATCGAATTCCTCTTTAAAAATGGAAGACCAGTTTTTTTGATACTCACTTAAACAGTTATCATTGTTTTGTTTGATCGCTTTAGCAATTGCTCTGCCTGCTAAAATTCCTCCCATTCCACAAGTATATATTCCTCCAGCAGTAGTAGGCTTAGTTTGTCCTGCAGCATCTCCTATTATAACCGTGCGTCCGTAAACAAAGGCATCTAGTGGTCCCCTTATCCAAATTGGTGCATATACCTTACGGATGACCGAATATACCTTTCCTTTACTATCCATATATGCTTTTAAAGCAGCCATAGCATTGATTGATTTACCTGCAACACCTACTTTTGCTCTTCCACTACCTGTTGGAATAATCCATGCAAAGAATCCCGGATATCTCTCACTATCAAACTTGACTTCAATCGTATCGCGCTCTATCCATGAAGCGTACACCTCATATTGAGCAGATTGCAACACTCCCTCTCTATTTCTCTTGAGGATTGATGAGACTCCTCTGGCATCAACGAAATAATTGCATTTTAGATTACCTTCTGATGTTCTCAAGTCATAGTGATAATTATCATCACCCAAATCATTTTTTTTAGTGATAGACTGCATAGAGCATCTAGTTCGAATATCTCCTCCCATTCTCTGAGTTTGAAAAGCAATTTGTTTGTCAAATACGCGCCTGTCAAGAACAATTACTTTTTGTTCTTCTGCATTTAATTCAAAACTTTTTGAATAAGAAGAAATCCTGGCATATTTGATTTTATTTTCAATGGCATTGCTTGACGGTATAATACCAAGATTTCCTATTCCATTAATGCTGACCAGTCCTCCGCAATGCTCAGGTGTTCCAATTTCAGCGTCCTCCTCAAGAATGGCAACAGAGAGACCTTTTGCAGCTATTTCTCTACCGGCTAGTAATCCTGAAACACTTCCTCCAGCGACTATGACGTCATAATAATCGGACATAATAATATAGAATTAATATCAGAGGATAAATAATACTATTATCACTAAAAGAAATAATGTTATTTAATGTGCGCGCTTTCCTTATCTTAAATGGCCGGATCTGAATCAAATATACCATGATAATCTATCCACAATGAAATAGAAAATAAAAAAGATCATTTATTGGTGACAGGACTTGACGTAGAAGTGTAATTACAGAATACATTATGATGTATATCATAAAGCATAGAAGCAAAAAATCCTAAGTGTCTTCGAAAATTGACTTTTCCATGCTGACTAACAAGTGTTTCGTCTAAAAGACAAGCCAATCGAAACAAGAAAGATCAGACCATTATTCCTAAGTACACATATATCAAAATTAAAAGAAGGGTAGAAGGAGTTCTAATTCAGACAGTCATATTTACTTATGAACTGAGAGTATACTCGCACCAACTCACTAAATGTTTCTAACAAAACCACCTGGACATATTAGTGTTAAACGGCTTGTATGATAAAAACATCCACCTGTTTACAGACGTTCTCTAACGTCTTCACAGTTGTTTGTATGAGTATCACCTTTACTTGGATCAAAGTCTACTATTACATCAAGACCATCTCCACAATCAAAATAATCTGCACCATCTCCTCCCTCAAGGAGATCATTTCCAGCCTCTCCATATAGTTCATCATTACCTTTTCCAGCAACTAGAAAATCATCATCAAGTCCTCCGAATATAATATCATCTCCTGTTCCAGCATAGAGTTCATCTCCTCCTGCACCCCCTTGTAGGTTATCTTCTCCACTATCACCATATAGTCTGTCATTAGCGAAGCGACCCTGAAGTACATCATTACCAGATTTACCATATATTATATCCTCTAAATCACATCCAAGCATAATATCGGGGCCATTAGTGCCCTCCGTCGTAATAATACTACCAGTAGAGCAGGCTGACTCTATTACATTATAACGTGAGTATTCTGAAGAGTCTCGCCTTTCTTCATCACCTTCCCAGTCTTCATGATCGTTGCCTATTGCAAGAGATGATACACCACTTAAAGATGATGGTATAAACAATCCATTTGAACGATCATCAGCTGATGCAATTACAAATGATAACGAAAATCCACCGAGTATAAATATTGATCCAACAACTGTTACTAGTATTATTATTTTTACTGTTAAGAGTAAGTTTCTTGGCATCACAGACAGCTATCTTTTCATATATATTAACCAATTCGAACCATACCACCTGAAATATAATAAAATGAATACAATAGAACAATATTATATGGAACTAATTTTATAGTTTATTTTAAGATCTACAATTTAAAACAATTATTGGTCATAAGGAAGATTACTATTTAGAGAGGAGAAGAAGAATAAGGTATACCTGTGGAAGGGATAATTTTATCCTATTTATCCAATTATTCTGTTGGATAAAAGATGTTGCATTTTATATTCTAGATAAGATGAAGAGTATTTGGAATAGCTTTAATGGCTTTCTAGGTAGATAGTATTTTATAGAAATATGGGATAACCATCACAAGAATAAATAATCTTATGATATACAAGAACGTTTCTATAACTAGAAACGTTTCAAATTAAAGAATGTTTTTAATGAAGGTTATTTTGCAAATATATCTATTGGATTTAGCTAAATTCACCATGTGCTGTAAAGCCAAAATGTTATTATCAATATATAAAATAGCCTGCAGTGAGCAAGCGTTTGGATGTTATCGCAATTATTGCTAATACAGTCACAATTAAAATATATAGTCAGAAAGGTAGTAATTCTAAGCAGATATGGGATTAATAGAAACCGTTCATCAATAAAGGCAAAACTATTATTTCCATATCCAAAATATATTATAGTAAGATGCTCTCAATAAAAAAAGAGATATATGAGGAATTGTCATGTCTTAACATTATTTGCTATCTTGACATTAGTTATATTCACGATAGCAACAATTTATCAGCAGCTCCAAGCTAATGCCCAAATAGTCACAAGCATACAAAATCAAACTAATGGTCACAGCCAGTCTTCAATATGTGTAAATGATGTCTGTACAAATAGTACATGCATAAATGATAGCTGCGAAACATCAATTAGATGCATAAATGGTAAATGTGAATCATCATCAGCGATCACGAATAAATTTCCATAGAAAGAGAGAAAGGAGTTCTTATCGCAAATTTAATAATGGTAATGAGTTATCACATTGCAAATAACGGCAAATATTACAGTCCAAAAAGAAGAAGATGTTTGATAGATTATTCTACTATGATACAAAAATGATGTCAATACTGCAATCATTACTAAAGTTGAGTTGTTCAATAGTCTTCTTTGGAGTTATCGGACCAATGGTATATTTGTGATAAGAAAAATATCACTGAATTCGCCTACAGATAGATATAGTATAATATTATAATAAATCAGTACTTACTAAGAAGTACGGCCATTATTAAGAACAACTAGGAACGAATAGCTTAATTCTTTTACGTTGTATATTCTATTCCTCTATATTACTACAGCAATTTGCTATTTTGAGAAGAGATTTGACATAATATAGTTACTGTCAAAATTTTGTGCATGTCCATTATTAAATTAGAAGACATTAGAATTCTCATATATCATATTAGATAATAGCGCGCGAA
>DASQYF010000352.1:0-5222 GCA_035639375.1 Nitrososphaeraceae archaeon | reverse complement strand
CAGATATAGGAGAAAAAGATATGTCATCAGTTGCCTGTATTATTTCTTCGATTAACATGATGAGATGATGATTATCAAGTAACCATTTATTTTGTATTTCCTAACTTAGTAATTTTTATTGTCTGACTTTTAGAAAATATGGATGGTAAGTATATATAATTGCCTAATAAAGAAATTATATTATATTCGATAGATGTACTATAAAAGTTATATATAAGACCTAAGAACCACCTTTGTGCAAAACAAGAAATCGTTGATAACCATTTTAGCTGCAGTAATAACATCTCTGATCTTCATGAATACTGGAAATCCAACCCCTGCTACAGCTCAAGGTGGAGAAAATCAAACCGGTGGTACAGTGGTAAGAGACTCTATTACATTGCTTCTTGCAGATCAAACAATTCCAGCAATGAGTTACATACACCTTTATGATAGCTCCCCATATAAGATAGTAAATGGACATGTAGCTGCAAAGATACCGTGTGATGACGATTCAAAATCTACATTGAATATACTTACAGGATCGGCACCAAACTTTCAACCAGCTGAATTAGAATTAATTGATGGGAATTTGTCCACTCCGGGTGAACTATGCTTGTATCACGTTGACCTGCCACAGGAAAATGTGACAACTACTACTGATATAGCTATTCAAAACCCAACTGACAGTAGCATTGACTTTCCAGAGACTAGTACCGTAGTTGTAGGCGTCAATGAAATTATGCCTGGCGCTGAAGAACATGCTGAACAAGGATAATGAATGAATGAATGAATGGAAGGTACTATCCGCATCACAAAATGACACAATGAGTCACTAAAAGTATGTGAAAGAAACTATTTTTTCATTTCTTTTTTATTTATTATATTTGTTTATAATTATCAACATCATTGTTATTCTTCTCAGTATTGATAGTTTTAGTAATGGTCATTTAGGATATCAAGAAAATAATCTTGTCTATGCTCATATTTTTGGAGGAGGTCAAACAATAAAAAACATTGATAAATACCAAATAAAATTTCGAACCTCACCTTCTGTTATATTAGCAGATAATAATTCTACTACCAAATTAAACTTTAGTATTCAACACAAGAACAATACAGATGTTTATGATGTATTTGCAGCATTAACAATAAAAGAAAAAAATCCTGATAAAGTCGTCGCAAAGATTCCTTACAGATTATACGAATTTGGCGATATTACTTTTCCATATGTATTTGAAAAAAGTGCTGATTATCAAGTATCATTAGAGGCCAGAATCGCTGGAGATCCAAAATATGAAGAGAATCCGTTAGTTATTAATTTTGATGTTTCTGTAGGAATATCTTTTAATGAATTCATAATTTACTTTGTATTACCTATCATCACAGCAATAACTGTAGCTGGTTTGATATTTTATTATATATCTAGAAAATCAGCAGGAAAAATTAGGCAATAATTACTTACATATATTTGAAATTGCATAACAAAGTATTATTACTATAGCAAATAGGCAAAACTATTCGATCATACTACATAGACAAAGCAATGATTTCATTGTATGGCTTAGATACTATCGACAATATTATTCATTGCTGCAACACTAAGCTAATCTAATACTTATAGTGGCAAATGAAAATTTAAATTTTGAATATCAGAAAGTGTTATGACCTAAATTCAATTGTATTAGACAAATTGAAGAATTAAACTTCCTTCTATTGCTTAGCTTGCTTGTTTGTATCTCTTACCGTTTTATCAGGGTATTAGTGCTTTGACAAGGATATAAATATCGACAACTATAATTACATCTTTTATTTTCTCTGAAATATTATATTATAGAAAACATTTTTATCCCAGAAAAAAGGACTAGCATAAAAACGGTTTTTCATATGCATACAAGGTCAAGCGGTAACAAAAAAAACTACAAAAGATTGACTATTGTCACTATGAGTGTTTTGGTTGCAATTTTTGTTGGTGTTGGAATACTTTGGGATATGGCACCTGATACGTCATTATCATCAGCATCATCTTCATCAGTAGGAATAGAAAATATAAAATGTGAAACGTTAGAACGTACTACTTTTCATATCCATGCACACCTAGATATCTTTATTAATGGCAAGCCTTACACCGTCCCAGCTCAAATTGGTATTGTACCTGACAAATGCCTCTATTGGATGCATACACACGACGATTCTGGTGTTATCCATATAGAATCGCCAGAAATTAGAAACTTTACCCTTGGACAGTTCTTTAATATTTGGAATAAGAAATTTAACAATACTCAGATATTTGACAATATTGTTAGTAACAATAAAAATGTCACATTAAGTGTATATGTAAACGGTAACAAAGTAAGTTCAGCGGATTATAGAAATATAAAACTAAATAGCCATGACGAGATTGCAATAGTTTATGGCAAGGCTCCAGATACAATACCATCAAGTTATCATTTCCCAGCAGGATTATAGTTAATATCATTGATTCTGATGCGCTTTATTTTTTATTGTTTTTAATGATTAGTTGAATAAATTAACCACTCTGATAATTCTTACAGACTTACTGCTAGCTTTAGTTGGATTTGCGAGATTTGATTTTGTTGTATATTACTACTACTATTATAGAGCAAGATGAAATAATAACTAACTATTATCTGACAATTGATCAATTACAATATGCGGGTAAACATTCCAAAAATCAAAATAATATATATTAAAGATATCGCCAGCAGAAGCTTTACTTTGGGAGGAACACAAGTATAAGATAACAAGGGTGGGAGATTAGAGACCCCTCCTGACTTAATTTCTCATCTAGTGCAGTATATATTATTTATCAAAATTATACAGATTAACAAAACAATGGTTATATGTTTTTCTTTCTCGCTATTGGTAAATTGCATATTATATTCGAGATATTGTGAGCAAGCATTATTTTATCTGTAAGAAGAATGTTGAATATATTTAAATCTAGTATAGAAAGGCCTTACACTCTAATTTATATTTCCTAATTTTAACCTGCAACGAATATGTGTTAGCATTGCTTTATAGCATAAATATTATTAAATGTTTGATCATCAAGATATAAAGCAAACATGACGCATAGAACTAACCTTAAGTTCATTGCTAATATGTTAGCCTTAGCTGGAATAGTAGATGCAGTACTTAGGAATTATGGTGATGCCTATAAGGTTGGCTTTGATATGACGGATAGATTTCAAATGGCTATGAATGAGGGCATAGATAATTATACTTTGGTAAACATGGCTGACTATCAAAATGCTCAAGCAATCGCTCTAAAATGCCAAGAAATATTCGACGATGAACTTAAATCTTAAATATTCAAATATCTGAGAAAAAAATAAACTTTATAAATAAACTAGAAATTGGTCTCATGCAGCTTAATGATGCCATCAACGATAAGGCTTCCCTATCTATATCACAATGATTGTGCATACCCAAGTTCCCCCAAATCTACAAGCAGCATATAATTTACAGTTACAATAAAGACAGCTAGACTATATACAATTTTTTAATTTTATACTACTCGGGTTAAGTTAGTGCAATCTTGTCTGTACGATTCTAAAATAATCCAATACTAAGCCTTTCTTTAATATTTACATAAATGAGCTTAAAATATTGAATATGTTAAGCGCATCAGACTATAATTCCATCCAAAACTAAAGAGTATCTTTCTGAAAATATTATCAGACCGGTCTTTCATACTGAATTGTTAGGTGTTCAGATACAATAATTAAATAATTATTACCTAAATCAAGAATAATCTTTTACTTATCTGAATCCTTTGATGATATACTTAAATTGAATGGTACATCTGTAAAACATATTTGATAGTTATACTATGGTTGTACTATAAAGTTTAAAAATAATGCCTACAACCATTCATTAATGCAAAACAAAAGATTTTTCATTATTGGCATTTTGATAGCAGTTATAACTTCTATGGTTTTTACATCTAATAGAGTTGCAAATATCGCGGTAGCTCAAGAGACTACTACTAATGCAACGACTCCTACTACCACTATGGAAGAACCTAATAACATAGCAGAGGAAGGTGCAAAACAGCAAGGTACAATAGTAAGGGACTCTTCTACAATCCTCCTTTCAAATGAAACTATTCCTGCAGGTAGTTTTGTTCAACTTTATGATAGTGCACCATATGCAATAGTTAGTGGGCATATTACTGCAAAGATACCGTGTGATAATAATTCAAATTCTACATTGACTATACTTACAGGATCTATACCTGAACTACAACCAGCTGAATTAAAATTAGTGCAAAATCTATCCACTCCAGGTGGGCTCTGTCTATATCAAATAGATTTGCCTTCAAAAGGAGAAGATGGATTTATAATTACAGACATAGTGATTAAAAATCCAGGAGTGAACAATATACAGTTACCAACTACAAGTACAGTTGCAATAGGCGTCAATAAAATTATACTTTTATATGAAGAATATGAATCAGAAGGTGATATAGGCCCTAATGCTACTACGACAGTGGGACAATAGAAAGCCAAATAGGAAGTTCGATCTTATAGAAAGAATAATTGCTAAAAAATTCTAATCGGATAAATTCTCATCTCATTTTATTTATTAATATTGTTGCTGCTGTTATTGTTATTATTATTACTGCTAATATATTTCTTATATCCTATAGATAGTACTGAGTCAGTTAGGATCTGTTAGCTTAAATGAATTCTTTTTATTAAAATGTCTATAACTGAGCATGGTTAGTTGTAAATAGCATACAGTCTTTATTTTTATTTATACATACTGATCTCTACAGTGGTTATAGAGTTAAATTCATAGTAATCTTGAGAAAGACTATATTAACAGAGCATTTCTTTTATGCAAAGATACTAGCATTATTCTTCAAATAAATATATGACATATAAGATATAAGATTAAAATAATTTCTTAACCATCGTCATATCTAACAGATTGTGGATCAACTAACTATGTCTAGGCCTTAACGATCAAATTTTCTGTTAACACCTTTATTTACTTGCTTCATGCTATTTCTTAAATCAGTAATGCTCTTTGTATAAAATAAGGCACTGGCTATTATGCCTGCGGCTACTGCAGGACCAACAATTTCAGTATAATTAAAACCGTATTGATGAGGAATAAAATAATCAATTCCACTGCTAGATTGATTGTTATTGATTAAACTATTAGCAGTAGCATCTCCTGCTGAGGATCCAGATTGTAAAGGATTAGCGTTG
>DASQYF010000351.1:0-3513 GCA_035639375.1 Nitrososphaeraceae archaeon | reverse complement strand
CACTCTCGATGAATTAATATTATATCTTATTCTTGCTTGCTTGCTTTTCTTACTATTTGATAGTCCTTCTACCTTTTATTTTATCATTTGTACTTGGTTCTGCATTATCCTGTATAGGCGTAGCAGGATGACTAACCTTTCGTGTTGGTTTTGCTTGCTCGTTTAATTCTAGTTCTTTGGCTTCTTCTGGATCTAGACCAGGTTCTTGGATTTCTTTTTTATCCCTCATAATAATTCTGCTAATATAATAGATCATCCTTTATCTTGTAAGAAGGCTACTATGAAAGATAATGCAATTTTTTATTATCATAATTTGGTAATATACATTTACATAATTTCTCTTTTATTTTGACAGAATCCATTTCGCAGCCTTTGGCCATAATTTCTCATGTGCACTATCACTGATGCATAGAGCCACATGACCACCAGGGCTTTTAAGGAAATCTTTTTCGTTGCTTGATACATAATCGCTTACTGCTAAGGCTGATTCTGTAGTAATTAGATCATCTTTTTCAGCGTCTATCATCAATAATGGAACAGTTATGTTTCTAAGGTCAATAGAGTTATTATTAATTTTCATTTTATTCGCAATAAGTAAATTATCTTTATAACAATTGTTTATGATCTGACTATGCAGATTTCCAGGAACAGGTGGAGTATCATAAAGCCATCTTTCAACATCAATAAAAGTATTAACAAATTCCTTATCATCTAACTTTTTGAATAATTTGAAATACTTATCAAATATGTATCTTGGAGGATTGCGCATAGCAAAAGCAAGATCAAGGATTTGTCCATTCATATTACCAAATTCGTGTATCATCTTATCTATGTCGACTGCTCTAGACCAATTTGCGAGTATAGTGTTTTCCTTACTGAAATCTACTGGTGTAGCCATGAGTGTCAAACTTTTGACAGTTTTATCGTCATCATGATTTTGGATAGTATTTGCAGCTTCTAACGCTGTATAAATAAGCGCAAGTATGCCTCCCCAGCAATATCCTAGAATTGATATTTTTTTATTTTTCTTTCCTTGTCCTTGTCGTTCTCCTTCTTTTACTTTTTTCAATATGGTTTGAACTGCATCTTTTATATAATCAACATAATCGTTTAAAGATAATTTGTCATCTTCTTTAGTTGGGTATCCTAAATCTAATAGATAGACATCCAAACCATTTGACAACAAGTTTCTTACTACACTTCTTTTAGGATTTAAATCCATAATATGAAAGCGATTAATTGGAGCATAAATTATAAGAAGCGGTTTAGAACTTTTTTCTTGTTCTCCTTCTTTTTCATCAATATCATGATAGTGTAATAATCTAGTCTTTCCTTTCAAACAAATTATATCATGTGAAGACAGTTCAGACTCCTTTAACGTTGACAAAGTTACTGAAGACATTATTTTTTGTATATAGGAAGAGAATAACCAATCAAGGTAATCCATAGGAAATCCTGTTCTTTTATATAGCGAGTGCAAATCAACAATAGAATCGATATATTTAGAGAGCAACGAAGTAAATGACATAGATTTTAGTTCCTTATCAAATTCTTTATCCATGATTTTTAACCATGCATTATAGAAAGCCTCAATATCCTCTACTAACTTGCTTTTATTACCTACTTCTGGTTCTTTGCTCTTTAAGACCTGTTGAAATGTCCTAAAATAGATAGAATTATAATAATTGCATAATTGAATACCAATATTAAATACTTCAGTTGATGTTGGTAGGAACTGTAAGTATGATAAAGTTTGATTCATAATTTCAATTGCATTTATAGATTATATATAACAATCCTTTTTGCTTTAAATGATGCAGCTCTAATAAAAGACTATAGATATAAATGTATTATTATTCTTATTTTGATATATCTGTAAAGGAGATCTGGAAATTCAGGTATACAAGTTTTTAGTATCGTGATATAAAGATATATCTTTGTACTTGTAATCTGAAATGAGACCAATACGATGACTACGATGACAACAACAATACCTCCCAGTCTTGTTCTCAATACATATAGTAAACTAAAAAAATAATATATTAAAATTCAAAAAAGTTGTTGATAGACCTCCCACATTAACTGAAAAGATTTTGATTGGACATGTTGACGAAAAGATGATGACATATTCTCATATAGATAACGAACTTTTATTTGTCCCTGGCAAGAGTTGTGTATTTCTCAAACCAGATAGAGAAGCGTTGCAAGACGTCATAGGACAAATGACCATTCTTCAATCTATGCAAGCAGGAATAGAAAGAACTAGAGTTCCTACAACAGTCCATTGTGATCATCTTATTAAGGCAAGAATAGGGAGCGACTCTGATACAACGGCTGCTCTCTATGAGAACAATGAAGTATATCAATTCTTACAATCTGCATCAAGAAAATATGAAATAGGATTTTGGAATTCTGGAAGCCAGGATCCGGCATAATACATCAAGTAATACTCGAAAACTACGCTTTTCCCGGAGGTCTTATGATTGGAACAGACTCCCACACCCCAAATGCAGGCGGCCTTGACGCAGCAGAAGTTATGGCAGGAATGCCTTGGGAATTGCTTTATCCAAAACGAATTGGAGTTTATATGACAGGAGAGCTGAACGACTGGGCCTCTCCCAAAGATGTTATACTTTATCTAGCATCAAAGCTGACTGTTTCCGGAGGAACAAATGCAATAATTGAATACTTTGGACCAGGCACAAAAACTATTAGCTGTACAGGAAAGGCAACCATTACAAATATGGGCGCAGAGATAGGTGCTACTTGTTCAATATTTCCTTATGATAAAAGAATGGATACTTATCTTAGAGCAACAAGACGAGGAGTGATAGCTGATCTTGCGAATCAGCACCGCGATTTACTAGTCCAAGATCCAGAAATAGAAGAAGTAGCAGTTGAAAATAGAGACGAGAATATAATAAAATATTTTGATCGATTAATTGAAATTGATCTTTCAAAGCTTGAGCCTCATATCGTTGGTCCTCATACACCAGACCTCGCAAGACCAATTTCAAAGATGGCAACAGATGTCAAGAGCAATAACTACATAGATGCAATTTCGGTTGCTCTTATTGGAAGTTGTACAAATTCCTCATATGAGGATATGTCACGCGCAGCAGATATCGCTGAACAAGCAAGAGCAAAAGGGATAAAGACCAAAGTACCATTACAAGTTACACCTGGTTCTGAGATGATTAGGGCAACAATAGAAAGAGACGGTCAGATGCAATTGCCTGTAGCAGATCAAAACTATGGAGAGGGTAGCAGTAGAGAACACGCTGCTATGTCTCCAAGATATCTTGGATGTGCAGCAGTTATCTCTAGAAGTTTTGCTAGAATACAGGAAACTAGTCTTAAGAAACAAGGAGTGTTAACAGTAACCTTTAAGGATCCATTAGATTATGACAAAGTAAAGGAATATGATAGAATTAGTATTCTGGATTGAATGATATCAAATCCGGCAAGCCTATAAAATGCGTTCTGCATCACAATAATGGAGCTGATGATGAA
>DASQYF010000350.1:0-18938 GCA_035639375.1 Nitrososphaeraceae archaeon | reverse complement strand
TCAAGCTAACTGTTGTTCGACTAAGCGTGGATGGGGATAAATTTGAAATCTTAGTAAAACCCGATCCAGCTTTAGAATATAAACTGGGTAAAAGAACTGACCTTTCTAGTGTCCTTATTGCTGATGAGATATACTCAGACGCAAATAAAGGTTCAAGGGCAGCCAGTGAAAAATTAACAAAACATTTCAAAACAACAGATCCTACAGAAATTGCTAAACAAATCCTTTCTCGCGGTGAACTTAATTTGACAACCGAGCAGCGTCGAAAAATAGTAGAAGAGAAGAAGAAACAAATTATTCAATATATTAATAAAAGCTTTGTAGATCCTAAGACACATATTCCACATCCAATTTTGAGAATCGAAACTGCAATGGACGAGGTAAGAGTTACTATTGATCCATTTAAGAGAGCTGAAGATCAGGCTAAGACTGTAGTTGATGCGCTTCGAAAGATTTTGCCCCTAAAATCGGAAATTGTGCGATTAACAGTAACAGTTCCACCTGAATTTTCTGCTCAATCCTACAGTGTATTTAAAACTATTGGGAATTTCAAAGGAGAGCATTGGCTGGAGGATGGTTCTTTAAGAGTCATATTAGAACTAAACGCAGGAATGAAGGGTTCCTTTCTAGACAGACTAGGATCTATAACAAAGGGTTCTGCTCAGGTATTAGAAGCATAGATATTTTTCGATACTTAAAATATAAGTATGTTCCCACTGACCCAAAAGGTAGAAGAACTATGAAAAGAATCTTTTTGTATATTGAGGCGTTTACATTGGAGGTTATTTATTATGGGCATGCAAGAAATTAAAAGAAAGTTTGTTGTTCCAGGCGACAGGATCACCGAAGGGAGTTTCAGGCCTTCAATGAACGTAATTAAAGTAGGCAATTCTATTATTGCTACTCGAATCGGGATTGCAGAGGCAGGAAGGGATGGCATTAAAGTTATACCCTTATCTGGGGTTTACATTCCTCGAGTAAATGATATTGTAATAGGCAAGATTACCGATCACTCTTCACTTTCTTGGGAAGTAGATATCAACTCTTGCTTTTCTGGTCATTTACCCGCACAGGATGTTTTTGGGAGAGACTTTTCTCCAGCTAGGGACGATATGGGTAGACAGTTGGCAATAGGAGATTTAATCACAGCAAGAATTATTGTATTTGATAGGACAAGAGATCCAATGTTAACTATCCAAGACAAGGATCTAGGAAAGATCCCTCGTGGAGAATTCTTAAAAATTTCTGCAACACGTGTTCCGCGTCTAATTGGAAAGCGTGGTTCTATGATACAAACAATCGAGCAAGCAACTCAAACAAGAGTTTTAATTGGTCAAAATGGAATTGTAGTCGTTACGGGTAGAAATCCAGAAGGAATAAAACTAGCAGTTAGAGCTATTAGAATGGTTGAAGAAGAAGCTCATACATCAAACCTCACACAAAGAGTCAAGGTTTTGTTGAATGTACCTGATACTCCACAACAAACAGAAGGAGCATCAGTAACTCAGACTGAAAAAGGTCAGAAGGTTGAGGAGATCCAGTCAACAATCCAAGAAGTAGAAGAAGAAATAGAAGAAGAAGTACAAAAAGGTGAAAAACTATAATGACCCAAACACGAAATTTAATTGATGAAAATGGAAGACGAACAGATGGTCGTACTGCAGATGAACTACGGGAAATCAAGTTAACTGTAGGTGTAGTTAAAAATGCAGACGGTTCGGCTTTCATAGAATTTGGCAAGAATAAAATCGTAGCAGCGGTTTATGGTCCAAGAGAAGTACATCCAAAACACATGGCACTTCCAGACCGGTGTGTTCTACGATGTAGATACCATATGTCTCCATTCTCTACTGATACCCGCAAGAACCCTGCTCCATCAAGAAGAGAAATTGAAATTTCCAAGGTAATGAGAGAAGCATTAGAACCAGCATTGATATTGGAAGATTATCCACGAGCTGCAATAGATGTATTTGTGGAGGTCTTGCAAGCAGACGGTGGTTCAAGATGTGCTGGTATTACAGCTGCATCTATCGCATTAGCTGATGCGGGAATCAATATGCGTGACATTGTAGCATCATGTGCTGCGGGTAAAGTAGACGAGAAAATTGTTCTTGATATTAACGACACTGAAGACAAAGAAGGCGGAGCTGATATGCCAGTTGCATATATGCCACATCTTGAACAAGTAACACTTTTACAACTTGACGGCATATTAAGCTACGAACAGTTTGATGAATGCATAGATAAGGCAATAAAAGGTTGCGAGATAGTTTATGAAATTCAGAGGCAAGCACTAATGCAAAAATACTTTGGTAATGAAACGGAGTTGAAAGAAGAACAATGAGCTCATCAAAACGTTCAACAATAATAGTAGAACATTTACGAAAACAGCAAATGTGGGAGGCAATTTCAAAGGGAAAAAGGCTTGATGGTAGAAATTTAGATGATATAAGACCACTCGAGATTGAATTAGATATTATAAAGAAGGCAAACGGTTCTGCAAAGGTAAAATTAGGTAATTCAGAAGTTATTGCGGGAGTGAAAATTGAAACAGGAGAGCCATTTGAAGGACTTGAAAACAAGGGTGCACTAATCGTGTCTGCAGAAGTGCTTCCTACAGCATCGCCTTATATTGAACCCGGTCCTCCAGATGAGGAGACTGTCGAACTTGCAAGAGTGGTAGATAGAGGAATAAGAGAGTCAGAAATGATAGACCTAGATAAATTGGTTTTAGTTCCTGGCAAAATAGTTTATACGATATTTGTTGATTGCAGTGTCATCAATGCGGATGGTAATTTGTTTGATGCTACGTCCTATGCAGTAGTTTTGGCATTGGCTAATAGTAAAGTTCCTATATTCGAAATGCAAGATGGCAAAGTAGTTCACACTGGGAATAACCAAGACCCACCAATCACTACAATACCTGTATCGATCACAGCAATACGAATTGGCGAAGCAGTAATTTTAGATCCCACATCTGAAGAAGAAGCATGTATGAATGCAAGAATCACTATAACAACAGATTCCAATGGAGACTACACTGCCATACAGAAGGGATCGACAGGTGCTTTTACTGTAGGACAGATAAAGAAAGCAGCAGAGACAGCAAGAATTAAAGGAGAGGAAGTACGAGCCAGATTAAAGGAGTTAACTAAAGATGGTTAAAAGAAAGAAGCAGGCTCATATTGCGCTCAAAGGTTTAGGCATAAAATTTGGAGCTACTGTACGTAAAAGGTATGGAATGGCATACAGTACGTTGAAGCAAAAGAGGCGATGCCCATCTTGTGGTTCACTTCGATTCAGTAGGATTGCATCGGGTATCTGGTATTGTCGAAAATGCCGTTATAAAGTTGCAGCTGGAGCATATGACATCAATACCGAAAAACTTCAAAGCTAGTATGCAAATTTCTTTCAAGAATACGTCAGTATCCACACACAGTCCTATTGCAAAATGTATTTGTTCTGCACTCAAACCCGATATAGATCTTTCGTCTTATTCAAGAGAAAAAATAAAAATTTCATCCGACTCTTCTAATGTATTTATAGAAATTTGGGCAGATAATATTCCAAGCCTCCGTGCTAATATCAATTCATATTTAAGACTGATCAATACCTCTTACAAATGTATAACAAACTAGCGGTATGATTTTATGCTGGTCATTTGCATCTTAAGAATTGAATTATTATGAGCGAACAAGAACTTCCACCTTGGCTTAGGGAGCAAGTATCACGTTTACAACAACTTCAGCAGAATTTACAGGCAATAATGATGCAAAAACAGCAAATAGAACTAGAGATTGTTGAAACCGATAGAGCATTAGAAGAGCTGAAGAAAATAGGAATTGATGATGCAGTATATAAAAGTGCTGGTCCCTTGTTGATAAAGGCAAATAAAGAAGACACTTTAAAGGAACTTGAAGAGAAAAAAGAGCTGTCAAATACAAGAGTAACGGTTCTTGCAAAACAAGAGACAAGGGTAAAAGATAATTTAAAAGAAGCAGAAAATAAAATTAATCAAATGATTCGAGGTGCACAAGGTAGCGATAGTAGTAGCAGTAGTGGTCCTATAGCAGGTTCAAAACCAAAATGAGGATAACTATATTGTAAAAATTATATAGAAAAGAAGAGGAGATATCAGTCAGTCTTGATTGAAATAATAAAGTTATATACATTAACTACAGCTGATTAAATTAGTATGTGTCTGTTAGAATTGTAGTTGATGAAAGGGAGAGAAACAGTAGAATTCCTAATTTTTTACGTCAAGCAGGTGCAGTAATAGATTTTGCACATTTGAAAGTAGGTGATTATATTGTCTCGTCAGACACTGCAGTAGAAAGAAAAACCATTCATGATCTAATCGGATCTATTTATGATGGAAGACTATTCGTGCAATGCTCAGAACTTGCTCAATACTATTCTAAACCTGTAGTAATTATTGAAGGAAATATCATAGAATTACTTGAAGTTCCTATAGAAATAGATGATAACAAATTAAAAATATTAATAGAAAGAATTCCATTAGCATATGATGCAATAGCTAAAGTAACGCTAGACTTCAGAATTCCGATTATACATACACCTTCTGCTCAATATACATCACAGCTACTAATTACTATGGTAAATAAATCGTTACAAGAAGGAAAAAATACCGGTCCTCTATTAAAAAGAATAAAGAAGGGAAACCCCATATATGCACAACAGCTATCCATTCTATCTTCTTTACCAGGAATCGGAGATAAGATGGCAGTAAGAATGCTTAGAAAATTTCAGACACCCCAGCGTGCACTAAATGCGTCTGTTGCAGATCTTGCAAGGATTCCAGGTTTTGGGACTGCAAGAGCAGAAAAAGTACGAAAAATTCTGGACAATCCTCATAATGAAAAGATTGAGATAGCCCAAAGAACCCTTTTAGATGATTTATAGTCTTAATAATATTGAAAAAATAGTAAATATCAGCTCGTACATAATAGAGAATAAGCAGACTCTCTTTCTCTTTTATCTTTTAGAAACTTTTTATTATAATCCTTATGAGCCCAATATAATAATGATTGCTCGTGAGGAAGTTAATAGCATTGCTGATCAATATGAATTAAAGGATATTACTATTGGCACAATAGGAAGCCACTCTGCATTAGAAATTATGGATGGAGCTAAAGATGAAGATCTAAGAACTGTCTGCATTTGTCAAAAAGGCCGTGAAGTACCATATTTAAGATTTAAGAGATTAACAGATGAGTTCATGTTGCTTGATAAATTCTCTGACATTCTGATGACAGAAAATCAAGAGAAATTGCGACAACTGAATACAATCATGATCGCAAACCGTGCTTTTACCGCCTATCTTGGATATGATAATATCGAAAACACTTTAAGGGTACCTATTTTTGGGAACAGACTGCTCCTAAGAGCAGAAGAACGCACTGCAACAAGAAATCAATACTATCTTCTTGAAAAGGCAAAGATAAGACACCCGAGGATATACACAAAACCTTCAGATATAGACAGCCTTGCGGTAGTCAAAGTTCAGGAAGCAAGACGGAAATTAGAAAGGGCATTTTTCTTAGTGTCTTCATTTGAAGATTACAAGAAGAAAGCAGAGTTAAAGATCAAAGAACGTCTCATTAATGAAGCAGACCTTAACTCTGCAACTATTGAAGAATATATAATTGGCACTTATTTTAACTTTAACTTTTTTCAATCTCCATTATCAGAAGAGGTAGAATTCTTGGGAATAGAAAGAAGATTGCAAACTAATCTTCATGACTTTACTACTTCACTACCTGCTAGACAGCAGATGGAAATAGATATTGGGATACACAATATTGAAGTAGGACACACTCCAGCGAGTATACGTGAATCAATATTGGAAAAGGTGTTTGAAATAGGCGATAAATTTGCCGCCGCCGTTAGAACAGAATATCCACCTGGAATAATTGGACCAATTTCATTACAGAGCATCGTAACATCAGACCTAGACTTAGTAGTATATGATGTATCGCTAAGAGTTCCTGGTAATCCTATCATGGCAACCACAAGCCCTTATACAAAATACTCTTATGGTCATACTGTTGGTGTTGGTCGAAGAATTGCAATGGAAATTAAGAATGCAATATCGCAAAAGAAAATTATAGATATAGTAACATGATAAAATATATTATTATTATTGCTGTATTGCTTCTTCAAATAAATTCTTTCTCACTTTGATTGGGACATCATAATAAGCCGCCAAAGCAATGGAATCTGATGCACGATAATTTCTTAATATCAAATTTTCTTTTCTTCTTCCTTTGAAATACAGATTTGAACGTAGAACAGAACCACTTTGATAAACTCTAACTTCCATCAAAAGCAGATCCTGCATAACTGCAATCTCTTCAACTAGATTATAGATTGTAGGTATGGTATTTTTATCACCTTCTTGAAACCTTGAGATATGCCTTGCAACTTCGCCAGAGAACGCACGCATAGGAAATTCTTTTCCATCGAATGTCTTTAAAATAACAACACCTTCTAGTCCAAGCTGATCTGCAAATCCAACATAACTTATTCTTGCTTGTATATACTCGTCATCTTCTTCTGACGAAAAACCATTAGGCATGATAATTAATTATTGTATTGCTAAGAATTAAGGCTTACAGTTGATCTTTTCTAATAGTCACTTTTGATAAGTCATGTATTTATCCATTGTCTATGATGAGTTTAACTTATCGACTCCTTTATTGGCCGTTTATGAATTCAAGTATTATTTTTTGTATTCTTATTCTTAAAGTCCATAGGATTCACTTTCCCCGTCAATTGTAATAAAATTCTTATGCCTTTGCTTTTCTATCCAATTATTATACAACAAAATAAGTTCAAATAAAAGGCACAGAATATCTGACTCATAATGAGTTCTTGCATAGTTTATAATGATACTGAGAATACAGTAAAAGAGAAGATTAAGCGAAATTCAGTTTAGAAACAGATAATAACTCCTTTTCTTCAGCCATTGCAAACATTTTTTTTATTGACTTTTCTCCGACCGTTCCCATATCTATAGTTATATTATTTACATACATTTTGATAAATCTGGTTATTATATCTCGCGGTTGGCCTCTTCCGTATTTCATTGCATAATCTACTGCTGACTCAATGTGTTCAAGGCCATAAAGAATCGATTTTTTGAACAGTTTATCAAACACCTTTATCTGTTCTAATGTCATTGATTTATTACTTGCTACGTTGATACCCAACGGCATTGGTAGCCCGTTAGTTTCTCTAGTCCACCAAGATGCCAAATCAAGAACTGTATGAAGACGAGAAGTATCATATGTAATCTGTGCTTCATGAATTACTAAACCTGCATCCACTTTATCATTTAGAACAGCTTCAGGAATCAATTGAAAAGGTATCTCTCTTTCATTAAATTTTCCTAAGAAGAGATTTAGTAATAAATTAGCAGACGTCATCTTACCAGGAATAGCAATTACACTCTTTCTTAATTCAGAAAATGTTAATTTCTTTTTAGAAAGGACTATTGGCCCATAATCTAAGCCAAAACTTCCGCCACTACGTAATATTATATAATCTTTTGTATAAGCATAAGCATGCGCGGAAATAGCAGTAACATCAAGATCATGTCTTAGAGCATATTTGTTAAGAGTTTCTATATCTTCTATTACATGTTTGATTTTAAGATCCGCAGAATATACTTTACCGCATGCAATACCATAGAACATAAAGGCATCGTCAGCATCAGGGGTATGGCCTAGAGTGATTTCTATCATTTATATACTTGCTACACAGAAAAACAATAATATTTTCTTTCCTTTCCTTTCCTTTCCTTTCTAATAGTCACAAAAATATCATGATGCAAATAGGTGCATTAGACAAGACTAAATATAATCAAAAAAAATTATAATAAACTTCTTTTTCTTCTATAAAGACATTCATATAATTAATGTTGCAAGTATTTAGAACAATTTTCTCATATTATGAAAAAGGATAATGGCAAAGCCTTTTCTTTTCTTTAATCAGACATTTGGGAATTGACATATAATATTACTTGCTATACAAAAAGAATAATTAACGAAGCCTTTTCTAAAATGATGATCGATTTGCCTTATACTCTTCTTTTTGGAAATAATTTCATCAAAAATAGTCCTGTATCCGTAAAGATGGCCAACGAAGTTTTGTTTTCACTGGGTGAGGATAGCGCAGGACCATACTTAACAACATCGATTTTTGATTCAAATGAAAATACGTTAATAAAAATCGAAAAAAATTACTGCATATTCTATAATGAAGACGAATTTATTAAACAAAAAAATCAGCGCGACCATGTTTTGTTAAAGGATAGGAAAGGAGAAATTATTATTGAATCCAGAGTGTTGGACAAAGAGATGATCTTAGTAAGTGGTATATTCTCTTTCAAAGAATTTGTATTGACTGCGACACAGAATTATCTTATCTTGCCAAATGGTCAGTGGTTGATGCATAATAGGACCGCCGCGAACAATAATTCAGTAACAATTACAGAATTTGGAATAAAATCAGAATGATGATCGACGACGACGACGTTCAATTCTGACAAAAAATGGACTCGACCAAAACATATTATAATTATTATTACTCATGCATAGATGCTCAAAGCTCACATAATGTATAACAAGAGAAACTTTCCATCTTGAATGTAAGGAACGTTTAATAGTCCTACATCAAATTTCGCTTGAATATATATGCCAAAGTTCAAATCAACTCAAGATATTCTAAGGATTATTGGTAATAAGGAACAGATTCGTAATTTTGGTGTCATTGCTCATGTCGATCACGGCAAAACAACTATGAGTGATAGTCTTTTAGCTGCCTCAGGCATTATCTCTCCATCTGTTGCAGGTCAAGCTTTGGCGCTTGATTCTATGAAACTGGAACAGAACCGACAAATGACTATCCGTGGAGCTAATGTTACACTATTTTATGAAAGTGAAGGCAAGGAATACGTAATTAATATGATTGATACTCCTGGTCACATCGATTTTACAGGAAGAGTTACTCGTGCTCTAAGAGCAATTGATGGCGTCGTAGTGGTTTCTGATTCTGTTGAAGGCATTATGACTCAAACAGAAACAGTAACAAGACAAGCACTTGAAGAACGAGTTAGACCTGTTCTGTATATTAACAAAATCGACAGACTGGTAAAGGAATTAAGATTAGACCCGCCAGCCATGCAAAAATGGCTTTCTAATATAATTGCAGAATTTAACAGACTAGTTGATATTTATGCTGAACCGGAGCTTAAGGAAAAGTGGAAAGTAAGTATACAAGGAAACAGTGTTGCATTTGGGTCAGCAAAAGATAGATGGGGCTTTAATTTTAAAGTAGCCCAGAAAAGAGGCATAAGTTTCAAGGATGTTTATGATGCTTATACTTCAGACAGTCCTAATATGATAAAATCTCTAGCAGAAAGATCGCCATTGCATGAGGCAGTTCTAGGGATGGTCGTGCAACATCATCCTCCACCTCACGTCGCCCAACGATACAGAATCCCTAAGATCTGGCCAGGCGACTTAGAATCTGATCTTGGAAAATCACTTTTGGCATGTGACGAAAAAGGTCCAGCAGTGATGATGGTTACAACAATTAATGTTGATCCACAGGCAGGAAGAGTTGCAACTGGTAGACTTTTTTCAGGTACTGTCAAAGACGGTGATGAGATCTACTTGATTGATGCAAAAAGACCAGGTAAAGTTCAGTCAGTAAACATTTACATGGGTAATACCAGAGAAGTAGTAGGCATGTTACCTGCAGGTAATATTCCTGCATTGCTTGGACTTGATTATGCTGTTGCTGGCGAAACAATTTCGACTGTGAAAAGTATTCATGCATTTGAATCCATCAAGTATGTTTCAGAACCAGTAGTTACCATTGCAGTAGAACCAAAGCATCCAAAAGACCTGCCAAAGCTTGTTGAAGCGTTGCGCAGAATCACGGTTGAAGATCCGAATCTTATTGTCAAGATTAATGAGGAATCAGGTGAGACTCTGATGGCAGGAATGGGTGTTTTGCATCTTGAAATTGCCACATCACTCTTGCAGGAAGCAGGTCTTAATATAACTACTACTCAACCATTGATCAACTATCGTGAGACTATCCGTACAAAAGCAGGACCAATCATGAGTAAGTCTCCAAATAAACACAACAAAATTTTCATGCGCATAGAATCACTTGGTGAAGAGATAATTGAGCTGATAAGAAATGGCCAACTCAAAGAAGATATGGATAAGAAGGAAATGGCTAAGATTCTTCGAGAAAAAGGTTGGAATGCCGATGAAGCAAGAAATGTTGCCGCAATTGATACAAGTGGCAATATGCTAATTGATGAAACAAAAGGTGTTCAATTTATACAAGAATCGATGGACTCTATCAGATCTGGCTTTGATGATGTAATTCACTCTGGACCAATTGCTCATGAATCCGTAAGAGGTGTCAAGTTTGTATTACATCACTTTGTTCCTCATGAGGATCCAGCTCATAGAGGTTTAGCGCAATTAATGCCTGCAACTAGAAGAGCTATGTTAGGTTCAATGTTAATCGCTGATCCAGTTTTGCTTGAGCCCATACTTGGAATGGAGGTTAAATGTCCACAGGAACAAATTGGCACTGTAGCAGGCATATTATCAGGAAAAAGAGGTAAGTTATTGAATGTAGAACAAAAAGGCATAATTTCAATTATACAAGGCGAAATACCAGCATCTGAAACATTTGATCTCTCAGAGATTATGCGCGGTGGAACTGCTGGAAAAGCTATGTGGAGTACTTACTTCAAGACATGGCAACCTGTTCCTCAATCGATATTTAGAAATTTGGTGGGAGAAATAAGAAAAAGAAAGGGTTTGAATCCAGAACCACCCAATCCAGATGAGTTTATAGATAAAGAATAATAAGAATAATAAAAGAAAAGATATATACACACACAAAGATAAAATCTTTCTTCTCTGATTTTTAATATATTTTAAATTCTTCTCTTCCTCCTCCTCTTTTTACTATCAGACATTTTTGCTGTTGTTGTTAATTATTATATTATTTAATGATTGTAAAGTCCATAAACTATTATTTAATATTTGTTAGATATAATATGGATATAAATAAAAATATAACATATAGTAAAGACGACTACTATTATTTTATACGTCCTTCATTACGCAATTCCGCTAGTATTTTCATCAATGTATCATAATCTATATCGACTTCGTTAAGAATAAAGGAATGTTCTACTTTTCCAAATCTTTTGATAAATTTCTCAACTCTTTGCTTTTTCTTTTGATATAACCTTTTTTGTATCATTATTATTATTTACTCATAATCTAAGGAAATATATTATAAGTTGATTACATACACGCTACAGTATTATATATAGACGAGACATATAGTATTTGAAAAGTAAAAAATAATTTAATTAGTTAGATGTGCTTCTATTCCTAATCATTATAAACAATTACGCCATCATTATCTTGTATGAGAGTTGACCTTCCAAGATATACAGAAAGATTTGGGTCTATAAGTCTGCATGGAGTTCAACGTGTTTATGAATTAGATTCAGGATTTAGTGACGGTAGGCCAACCTCTGAAGCTATTAGACGTATAGGAAATGAGGAGATGTCTGAAATTGAGAAAAAAATGGCTATCGTCATACCTGTTAAAGGAGAGCGTTTGAAGTTACTAGAAGGAGTATTAAGTGGGATCCCCCATGATTGCTTGACAATTATTGTATCCAATAGTCCAAGGCAACCTGTAGACAGATACAAGCTAGAGAAGGAGGCTCTTGAGCAATTTAACCGATTTGCAGAAAAAAATGCATTGATAGTACATCAAAAGGATCCAGGACTATCAGATGCACTGAGAGGGGTTGGCTATACTAGCATATTTGGTACTGACGACACAGTTAGAAATGGTAAAGCCGAAGGAATGATTATTGGAATGCTCTTATCAAAGATGGCAGGAAAAGAATATGTTGGATTCATAGATGCAGACAACTATGTACCTGGAGCAGTAAACGAATATGTAAAGATTTACGCATCAGGAATCGCAATGTCAAATACACCATATACAATGGTTCGAGTATCTTGGATTTATAAACCAAAAATATCAGAAAGCGGCGTGTATTTTTCCAAATGGGGAAGAGTGTCTGAAACAACAAATCAGTATCTTAATTCGCTGGTATCCTATTACACTGGCTTTGAAACTGAAGTTATGCGTACGGGAAATTCGGGAGAGCATTGCATGTCAATGAAACTAGCAGAGCTTCTAACTTATTCCTCGGGCTTTTCGGTAGAAACATATGAAATTGTAAACTTACTTGAAGAATTTGGAGGAATTATGCCGACTGAAAATCAGGAAGCCATGGACAAGGGAATTGAGGTAATGCAAGTAGAAACAAGAAATCCACATTTTCACGAAGAGAAAGGAGATATTCACTTAAAAGAGATGATTGATGGATCACTTGGTGGCATTTACCATAGCAAAATTTGTCACCCAAAACTAAGAGAGAAAATCATTGAAGAATTGCATGGAAAAGGTGTCATAGAAGAAAATCAAGAGCCATCAGTATTACAAAAAATTAATCCCTTTAAAGATATAGATATGTTACAATTCGGAACAATTCTTCATAATAGAGCAACAAGTTTTGTTCATTCCTACTAACTAGCTAGCTAGCATGCATAGTAGATCAGAGGAAATCGAGGTAATGAGTATAGAAAATCTTTAAAAAATCAACAGCAAAGAATAGCTACGTTAGCAATTTAACAAACATGTATAGAGAAATTATTGGTGACTCTATAAAATGATTAAGGAAAACGTAATCTTATTCCCTCATAATATGTTAATCTTAAAAAGCTTATCCTATATGATGATGCTTTCAACATTAAGTAGTAGAATGGCTCTATAGTGACTCAATTTGGTGATGAGGTTCGATCTCTCCCATTTCCCAGAATATCAAAATCTGACACCTACAATGGAATTGATAATGCGTATATTTTTTTGTTGTTTGCTGTAGTCGCATTTTTGTCTATTGATTTGTTGTTGTTGTTGATGACTGCGCAGTAGAATTATTCGATCGTCATGTTGAGTTTATGAATTCAAATGAATCAATCATTTTTTGTACAGTTGGCAGGTAATACGAGTATTTTGCTGGTTCTCCAGCAAATGCAATTATATATGCTTTATTGTCCTTTATCGTCCACACTTGCATATCCTTGATTGTTTGTTGTTGTTGAACTGTTTCACTAAACACTATTTTATGCGCTGGAATACCTGCAAGAACAGTTGGAATTGACTGCTGAAGATCAAAATCTGGGGAAAACTGTGTTAAATCAGCAATTTGACGAGTACTATATGCAGCCAGCGATATATTTTGTTCTGGAGGTAAATTCTCAACACTAACTATTACATTTTCTGCAACTGTATCTGAAATCCTGTCCTTTGGTGAGCGGAATGCAACGATATAATTGATAACGCCGTCTTCAGAAGTTTGATTAGATTCTCCTTCTTGCCATCCAGCAGGATATTGTATTCTTATTCCATAAGTAGTATTTTCATATGTCAAGAAATCTTCTCTTGTAGTATTAGTAGCCTGGGAAGGCGGTGGTGGTGGTGTTGTGGTAGTGTTCTGTGCCATCGCTTCTTGCTGCTGAGGAATATACAACATAGTAATGATTAATAATGATAAAGAAAATGTCATCGATAGTATAAATAGGATCGCAATATGAGATGAAGAAGAAGGAAAACTAACAAATGTTCCTATTAGTTTTTGTTTTTTGCACATATATATATTAATAACTAACTTATATCCAGCTATTTTTAGAGTTTTCTATATAAGGATCTATAAAATGAATCTATAAACTAGAAAGAAAAATACACAATATATAACGATACAAAAAGACAAAAGGCAACAGCCGGGAGTGTAAGGAACAAGAATTCTTTTCTTTAAACACAAATTGGCCAATTGTGTTTTATCTAGCTAGTACTATGATGATTTCTCATTAGAGAAAGACAACCCTTTATTACGTGTTAACTATATATCAAATATTACCTTTCTTAAACGAGAAAGAAGAGAGTGAGAGAATTTAATTCTATTTAACCAAGTTCTGTTAATTTTTCTTGAATTATTGAATGGGAGATAGTATGCTATATGTTTGTTTGTTTAGTTATCTCCTCTTCCTTTCTTTCTTATTGTCTACTATCTCCTCCTATTCTTGTCGTCTTGAATTTTCTTCTATCTTTTATGAGTATGATACCTCCTGCAATAAGAACTATAATACCAATAATAACTGCGAAAATACCAGCTAATACTCCATTTAATAAATCTAATCGGCCTTGATCGTTTTCATTAATAATGGGAAGTTGTCCAACTACTGCATTAATAGTTACAGGTGTGGTTCCTAAATTGGTTATTTTAGATGTATACTTACCATTGATCTCTGGTTTAAATGTAGTAAATAATTGTTCGCGGAATTTATTGTTAGACACAATTATTCCCTCAGGATTGTTAGTTTCTGCTCTTAGCATACCATCTGATGGTTCAGATGATACAACAAGAGAGAGGTTGCGCCCCGCTTTAACTGTCTCTCTAGATATATTTATGGATTGACCGGGTTGGATCGTACTGTTTTTCACAATTGTGTTTTCATTCAGAAATGTATCTCCATATAAATTATATAAATTAGCATATACTTGAAAAATAGCTATTCCGGCAATGAAAATAACAGCACCTGCAATTAGGATGACATAACTGCGTTTCATTATCTAGTATGGTAATTAGCATTTTCATTTAAGCATTATGAAATGTAAGGCTTAGTAGAAACCATCATGATTATGGTAAGATTAGTTAATCTATGCATGTTGTAGACATGCACCTGAATGACAGTTCTCTGTTCTGTGTTCTAATCAATCAATCTAGACATCGGGTGCTGCTCTCCAAACAGCTGTTTTATTACAGAAATTATCATTTCATCCTTGTTACTTTGAGTATACAGTATTTTGGAATATCGACTTTTCATTTACTTCCTATATATTATATATGTCTTCCAGATTAGAACATGTTCATATCGAGCCGGAATAACACTGAGTGCACCTAAATCTTCTCTTACCAACATATAGTTGACTTCACAGTCATAATCCTTGTCGGCTGTTACTACTAACAATGGGAAAACATCCGATGTCTTTGTTATAACTGATCTCAAATCTACATTATCATGTCGTGTTGGAGCTCATTTTATTTTGATGATACAGATTATCTGTTGGAGTAGATCAGCTCCTATCGATAATTGGACGTATTTTCTCCTCAATCTTGTTCTTTCTGTATAATATCTAGAAGATGAGTTACGTTAATCCAGTAGAATCTATGTCAACAAAGATATATGTCTGGCACCTGGGAGTACTATGAAGGAGGAAATTATCTTTCCAAGCCTTGTACTATTAATTCTGTCTGCAAGCTTTGCAATGCAATGCTGTAAAATGTGGGATACGTGGCAATTGTAGAAATGTTAAGTAATAGGCTTCAACGGGCACTCGACAAACATTCTATAACTCTTACCTTCACATACTTGTCTTATTATAAGCAATACTATATTATGCTGCCATACTATAAAGACATGGTCGCTCTTTAAAGGAAGAAACAGTGGTATTCTTAAATTTATTATAACACAATATATTGTATTTGCCAGTCTAACACATATCTTGATTCTTTCAATATCTATAGTATATTATGCTCCTAGAAAGATTTAACAGAATCCAAAAGTATGTTTTCTACAAAGCTAATGTAAATATTATTTTCTGTATATAGGAAGATATAGGTATATATATCTGTCTCACATTCATTGTTCTTACCATTTAGTTTCTGACACCCAATGAAACAAACTTTGTGATAGTATCAGAAGCATATTCATGAGAATAATCGTTCATTTTATTATTATAAATGGCTACTATAAACATTAGCAGCCGTAAAGTTTACTTATACTGGTTTTCCACTGAACCACAGCATTAGGATGTTATCTATATTTGTAACAAAAATATCTATTGTGGACATATACTGTCTATAGATATGATTTAGGATCAATCAGCCTTTTCTTAATAAATAACGCTTCCGAGGTAGAGATATTATTTTCCTGGCGTCTATGGATATTATTGAGAACTTCACTAACGTTCTTCTATCAGGTAATTTGACTAATTCCTATTGTTTCAACAGCTTTTAGTTATATAGATACTCTAAGAAAACAAATTCACAGAACGACCTGTTGGAATCCATTATTAGCTATATTCTGACCACAAAGCATCTCAGAATTACAGTTATTAGAGACATGCGGATTTGCCTTTCTTCTTGTTTCTTCTCGATTTATGCCGTTATATTAAATACTTAATATACAAAATATCAATAAAAAGTATCTGCTATCTTTCTGCCGCTAGTTCTAGGAGTGTTCGAACGTTTGTTACTACAAAAAATAACGCCTTAAGAATATATTTGAACTCAACCATTAATAGAGACTGCAAGAGTAAAAACAGAAAGTTAGACATACTAGCCACCTCAGAATATCCGATAAATGATGACAGAGAATATCTCCTAACAGGGCCAATTTACCATTATAAACAATTATAGCATAGTAAAATCTGACAATAAACTGCTTAATGTGTTACTGATATGTCAACAACAACAAATATGGCCATGATACCCATTAACAAGCCTTGGTTAGACGAAGAAGAACGACGTGAAGTAATGAGCGTTTTAGATGAAAATGCTCTTACAACTGCAGCCCACGATGGAGGAAAAAGAGTACGTGATTTTGAATCCAATTTAAAGGATTATCTGGAAGTAAAACATGTTATAGCTGTTAATTCAGGAACTGCTGCATTGCATGCGGCATTACTTGCTGCAGGTGTGAAGCAAGGTGACGAGGTTTTGCTTCCATCGTTTACGTTTGTTGCTACTGCCAACTCTGTAGACGCGGCTGGTGCTAAGCCTATTTTTGTGGATGTTAACAGAGAAGATTATACTATTGACGTCTCTGCTATAAGGGCAAAAATTACAAAGAACTCTAAAGCAATCATACCAGTTCATCTTTATGGGCATGTTTCAGATATGGATGAAATTATCGAGCTTGCAGCTGAACACTCAATAGACATAATTGAGGATGCGTGCCAATCTCTTGGCTCTACCTACAAGAAAAAACAGACTGGAACATTTGGACTAATGGGTTGCTTTAGTATGTATGCCAGCAAAGTATTGACATCTGGAGAAGGTGGAGCAGTTACAACTAATGATGATAACCTTGCAGACAAGCTAAAAATGATCAGAAACCATGGTATGGTTGAAGGTTACGATACAAGAATTTTTGGCCTTAATCTACGATTGCCAGAATTGAGTGCTGCCATTGCCAAGGTTCAAATGAAGAAGATCACAAAAATGTTAGAATTAAGAAGGAGAAATGCAGAATTATTGACGAAGTTATTACTTCCCATAGCTGACAAAGCCGAATTAAAACTTCCTCATGAGGACAAAGAAAAGAAATTCAATTGGTATCTTTATACTGTAGCATTAGAAAGAAACAACATCAGAGACAAAATCAAAGACAAGATGATAGAAGACAAAATAGGTGCTACTGTATATTACAATCCTCCAGTACACAAGACTCCGTATTATGAAAAGATGATTTCATCAGAGGCAAATCTTCTTCTTACCAATACAAATTGGGCTAGTGAACATGTTCTATCACTTCCTGTTCATCCGCTAATAACAGAGATGGATATAGAGCGTATTGAAAATAGTCTTGAAAAAAATATCATGCTATAAGAATTTGCTCTATGTTATCGTCATATAGATATACTAATAAGCATACTAACGTTTACAATGATTAAGTTAAGAGACCAAGATCAACTGATTATAAAATAGATACAGCATCTAGATCCTGAATTCACGTATAAGCTTCCGTTTCTGATAATTGGAAAAGCTATTCAAACTCTTCTATGGTGAGTACTATTACCATAAATCAGATAAACTAAAACAAATATTTAGATGTGATGATAGAGTAGAATGAAAGCAGAGGCTCTATCTTTGAGCCTTTCATGTAAATAATGTGAATACAAATTCTTTTGATGTTTTAGTTTTTAGGAAATGTATGAGATGATAATTGTATTTTTTATTAAAGATGCTGGTCCAAATATAGAGTAGTAGTCTGGAATTGTAAAACAATGTGCTTGTAAGTATTGATTAGAATAATATGTAGTACTAAATGAAGAGTATGATAATTATAATGAATGGTACAATTGACAAGAACAATCAGATAACAATAATGCAAAAATATTTTTACCAAGTTATTAAATATATCAACATGTTTTGTTATGTGAATAAAGCAAGGCTAATGCAGGGATTGTTACAGTCGAATAAAATTTTAGTAGGCTCTGTAATTCTCTCATTAATATCTATGATAATTATATTCATCTCTGTCTATGGTACAACCATTGAAAAAAAGTCTGCATATGCTGCAGATACAAGCTTAAATCTTTTTAACTTCGCAGCGGCAGGAGATTGGGCTTGTACTTCTGATACTATAAACACTGTAAAGAACATAATATACAAGAACCCAGAATTAATACTTGGTCTGGGTGACTACTCTTATGAGAATACTGCAGATTGCTGGTTAAATATAGTTAATCTTATAGATGAAAAAATGAAAATTTCTATAGGTAACCATGAAGATGAGTATAATAGCAATTCATCTTTGTCTTTACTGAACCAATACATGAGTCATTTTGGTCTCACAAAGCAATACTATTCTTTTAACTACCAGAACATTCACTTTGTTGTAATGTCAACAGAACTTCCATTAGAAGAAGGTTCTGAACAGTATAACTTTGTAAATAGTGACCTTGCAAATGCAGCATCAGATCCAAATGTAGATTGGATTGTAGTA
>DASQYF010000349.1:0-5508 GCA_035639375.1 Nitrososphaeraceae archaeon | reverse complement strand
ATGTTATGGAAATAACGCGTACCTTATTATTATTATTATAATAATAATAATAATATTATGTCTAGGGGCATAATTGACGATAGATTTGTGAAATAGTCCTTATAATGAAAGTTGTTTATTACTTAAAATATGGTTTATGTTTGTAATCACATTGATGAGTTAAACCAATCTAATGAAAGATAGACAATTAAGATAATTACGTCAGAAAGGTACCTCAAAAAGAACGTGGTGGCATTTGACGCTCTGAATATTGGACGTGTGTCATACAGACAGAATATAAGATCGTTTTATTTGGTGAACACAATTATACATTTGATGTTCCCAAGTCTGAAATAAAACAAGTAGGTAGGAATATTATATTTGGTATGGTATATCCAGAACTATTCAAGTATAATGTGGATAGGAAAGTGCCATTACCTACATGGGAATTCTTCTGCTTAGTCTAATAAAAGCTAGGCACGAGCACATTTTTGGTAATTCAATTCGGTCGGAGAGCTTCAATCGGTGTAACACTTGACGCTTTCCAAGCAGGAAGAAGCCCTGCTAGGATACTAAGTCCAACAGAAATTAACCACACACTAATCATATCCAGCGGAAGATAAACAGGATCAAGAGGTGGACCGTTTCCAGGACCAGCTCTGGTTAACAAGTACCCTCCGCCAACACCAGCTAGTAAGCCCAACGTCGCTCCCATAATACCAATTATTGAAGCTTCAGCTAAAAAAAGAGCAAGAATGTTACTTTTCTGCGCACCAAGAGCCTTCAAGGTTCCAATTTCTCGTATTCTCTCGATAACTGATGTATAGAGTGTTGTGATTATTCCAACGGCACCAACAATCAATGAGATAACAGCAATACTTAGTAAAAATGCATTAATTCCTGCAGTAAATTCTTGAACTGTCTTTAATATGGCTTTGACAGTGGTAATTCCTATATCATTACCATAAAGACTTCTTATTTCCTCTTCTACTACATCTACAAAGTCACTTGACCGAGCTACTACGAATAATGAATCAAACTTACCTGATTTCTGAAGGAAGGCATTTCCTGCATTGGTATTAATGATGACAGAGTTGTCTATCGTAGGATTTCCGGTAGCTTTCATAACTCCTGTTACAACAAAATTCTTTGATTCTTCTTGAGACTCGCCTGTTTTGTCGTCTACAAAAGAATACTTTGCCCTGACACTCTGACCTAAACTGATAAAGGGCGTTGTTTCCCCCGGTGGATTGGCCACGTCCTCGGCTACAATCATGGCAGAAGGATCATTTTGTCTTAAGCTAGAACCGTCCACAAGTTCCAATGTTGGAGCAATTACAAATATCTTTTGAGGATCTATGGATAAAACTGAGTTGTCTTTGGATTCTCCCTGAGACTCTAACGTGATTTCTGCTTGATATGAAGGAATAATCTCATCTATAAATGGAAGCGATCTTAGCCTTTCAATGACAGCAGCATTTAATGTAATTTTTGGTGCCGTTGGTGTTCCTGCTCCTCCTACCGGTGAACCATTCTCTGCTTGCTGTACACTGCTTACGAATAGTATATTCGGTGCGAGATTACTAAATTGATTATTAAAAAACTTTTCGAATCCTGCGCTGAATCCATTAACTGCAACTAACAAACTGCTCCCTGCCATGACCATCAAAATAGTGAGTATAGATCTCACTTTTCTTTCCTTAAGGGCATCAAGCGATAATATGAAAATTTCTCTAATATCCATTAGTCCCTATCCTCTCTTTCCTTGATTAATCATTTCGGCTTTTTTTATCATTTGGTCCGCTCAGAAGAGAATGAATATCCTCTTCTCCTTCCTCGTTCTTTATGCTATTCCTGCCTGAGCCTAAGATCTTGGAAAGTTTGGATTTTGATCTTCGTTTTCGGAGTACAACAATAGTCACTATTATTAAAATAGCAATTCCCAGTATTATCAATATAGGAATTATAGACAAATTCCTTGTATTGTCATTACCAATATTACCGATTCCAAAGATGCTTTGTCCTTCGTGAGTAGTTTGTTGTATAGGTTTGAAGTCGACTGATCCATTCATTGTTAATTCATGAAGTATCCTTAGGTCGTCTCTATATGCAACTCTAAGATGGACAGGATATATTCCAGCTTTAGTACTGTTTTCGATCGTAAGTGGAATGCTGAAAGGTAGAGGAGAATTCTCTGTGAGATCTCCAAGATACTGTCGGGGAGGAAAGTGTTTAATAAGGCTTTTTTCTTCTGTGAATGGAGATTTGATCATCTCCACAGTAGTAAAAAGCGCAACAGTATTGCCTTCATTTAAAAGATTTCCAACAAGGTTTGGCCTATTACCTATAATATTAATATCAAGATCGTATAATTTTAGGGTGATTTCCCCCGCTACATAGGATCCTATATTAATAGTTTCTGTTTTTGATTGCTCGTCTGACACATATTGCATTTTTACTGAAAATTGTATTGGCTTGCCAATAACATCTTCCGACGCAAACACGGTGCTAGATAGATTCAATTTGGATTCCGGCATCAAGTTCTCAAACGTCCATTTTGAGTTTCCAAGAATTTTAACGGTATCTGTCTGCGAGGTCAGAGTAATCACTAGATCGGCTACCGGTTGTTTACCTTCGTTGGTAACGGTAAAGCCCATATCCTGGATCTTTCCTGCTTTTAGAAGAATGGAAGAATTTTGGTTATTAGAAGAGATGCCATGCTTAGCATTCAAAATTGATTGTGGAGGTTTCGCAGATATAATAAGGCCTACTGACTCGTCAGAGCTCTTTATGTTACCATAAGCATCTCCATATGATATGTGAAGAGCAAGATTCTGCACGCTCTCAGCAGCCGAGTTACTTGGATAAAGTAATGGATTTATGTCTGCTGTTCTGTTAGTAGGAATAATACCAATATCAAAGGTACTATTTCCTATATTTACCAGTGAAACAGATTCTGTTGGGCCATTTACACCATCAGCACTAGATGATAAATTGCTACTAGAAGGAGAACCACTTGCACTAGTAGCCCCATTGACTGAGACAATGACACCACTAGCGTTTGCAGTACCCTTATTCTTTATACTTATCTTGACCGGGTTAGAAGAACCTGGGATTAAATGATGATTTTCTGATAATACATCTAAAATTACCTTTCCCGTTATACGAAAAGGTATTGCAATATCTTTTACAGCAATTTGTCCAGTTTCGAGCACCTTAGAGTATATCAGATCAAGTGAAGCATTGTACCATCCTACACGTGCATTCTTTAATACATTCATGTCAAAATAAAGAGTAAAAGTGTCTCCAGATTTGACAATTGAATTATAACTATCAACTGAATATTGTAATGAGTCTGATGTATTATTACGTCCTTCGTATGGTATTAATCCAATCGCATCGAAGCCAGATGGGAGACTCAAATATCCTTTCACTGCAGTAATATCTGAGCGAGCTTTGTTAACGAGAACTACGGCAAGTGTAGCCGCGCCTTCTCCAGGACCAACTTCCTTCTTGACAGGATCATTAGTGCTAGTGTTAGATGAAGATATTGCATTATTGTCTGTCCAGTAGGAATCCTGAAAAGCAGGATCTTTATCAGTCTGAGCATTTGCATTTCCTAATGTCCAAGCAGACGGAAGCAATAACATTGTACTGACAAGAAAATAAAAAAGCAGTCTCGATGATTTTTGGATTTGACAAGATATGGTTTGCCGCTGATGTTTTTTGTAATTAAATACTATATTTGTCATAGCTTAGTTGATAGCCTCTTTCTCTATTATTCCATCCTTGAGGTGGATAACCCTATCAGTTTCTTTGGAAAGATCAGGATTATGAGTCACCATTATTATAGTTCTTCTAAATTTATTTGAAAGCATTTTTAATAAATTAAAAACATCCTGACCTGTCTTGGTATCGAGATTACCAGTTGGTTCATCTGCAAGAATTATCGCGGGATTGTTCATAATAGATCTTGCTATTGCTACTCTCTGCTGTTCTCCGCCACTTAGGTTAAAAGGGTTTGATTTGGCCTTCTCTTTTATTCCGAGAATATCTAATAACTTTAATGCACGGGCAATCCTTTCATTCTTTTTCGTTCCAGCCAATATTCCTGGGATTTCAACATTCTTCAAAACAGTAGTTCTGTTAATTAAATTGTATGATTGAAATATAAAGCCTATTAAATTGTTCCTCAATAGAGCAATCTCATAATCATTTAGCGAAAAAATATCTATGTTTTTTAAATAGATCTTGCCGATGGTAGGTCTGTCCAAAGCTCCTAGAATATTTAATAAAGTTGATTTTCCACTGCCAGAAGGTCCGACGATAGAAACAAATTCTCCTTTCTTTATTCTAAAGTTAATATTATTAAGCACAACAATACCACCTGCAGGTGAATCAAAAACCTTAGATAGGTTTTCAACACTTAAGATGTATGCATCTCTCTCATCATTATTCCAGTTATTTGTGTATTTATGTTTAGTTGTCATTTGTATCATGGACCTTTTTTTCTATACACTATTTGATGTCCTCAATTTAATTTAATTTAATTTAATTTATAACTTGTCTCTCTTTAGATTTGTTTTGCTGATCTTTATAAGAGCTATAGACTCTTACAGGCATATAAATTAAAGTCGATTAACAAATCATCGTCAGCATAACCAAAACAGTTTTCTCTTTTTTTAGTATTAAAATATCATTAGTCATTTCGAAATATATCACATGCTCTGCCATTGCATGATAAAAATACTTCGTCCGATATTCTGACATCTACGTCATTTGGTTCTCCACGATAAGTCTGGTTGCGGCTGGTTATGTCACCATCGTGCGATAGCCTCAATTATTGCTATAATGCATAATAGTTTTGTAAATAATATAACATTAACAACTACTCCTCAATCTGTGTTATTAAACATCTCAAAAGTCGATCAATGAATGAAAATGAGTTTTCAATGTTTCCGCAAATAGTCAGCTCCAAGGGATACACAAAGGATTTTGCTTGCATTTCTTCTGTTTGCCGATTCTTTAGATATTTAAAGATCCTCAAAGCCAATTCATGGTTTGATTTTTCTCTCAGGAACATTAATGTTGTGTAATCCTCTATCCATATTGAACTAATTAATCACCATTGCATCAGTTTAGGTCAAAAAATTATTTTGATAAGAATATGATTTGTGTGAATGCAATAATCACTAGATTTCTCATTGTTAACGTTGATGCTCGTAAAGGACTTTGACAAGATTAGATTATTTCTTAATTAATCTTTATTCAAAGTTTATTCAGAGTCAAAAGATACTAATTGATTTAAACTGATTAACAATCATATAGACATACGTTAAATCATGGTCAGTATTTTTTCTACTATATTGTCGTCATAGATTGTCTAATGGTCTTTTATTAAAAATTCAAACATAAAAAAAGTAGGTCAATGATATGAAGAATAGATCGGAGATAGAAATCATGGCTGCCATATTGCGTTGTGCAACAGCTAATTGGGAATATAAAACTACTATTATGAATAATGCATCA
>DASQYF010000348.1:0-6772 GCA_035639375.1 Nitrososphaeraceae archaeon | reverse complement strand
AGCAAAAAACTTTGTGCATGCGTAAATTTTGCAAAGGTGAGATCTTTGTACTCTTGGAAAAATAAACTTGAAGATCAAGAGGAATTTATCGCGCTATTCAAAACAACAAATCTAACTGCAAATAAACTAAAGTTTGAAATTAATAATACCCATCCGTATGAGGTACCAGAAATAGTAGAATTAAAAATGAGCGATGTGTCAAAGGCATATCTATCATGGATGATAGGATCGATAACAAAAACAACAAAAAGCAAAATTAAAAATTAACATAATAGAATTGTATTATTCATAAACAAAACAATATAGTTCATCTCATCGAATAGAATAGCGAAGTAAGGCTACTATTCCACCCAGCGATGAAACACGCCATCCAATATCAGTAGATGAATCCACTGCAAAACTCTTTGCTCCATGACTTTCAATTAAATTTAAAAGTTTTACTATATCATTTTCATCTGTAGTTTTAAAAATAGAGTCAGAGAATACTAGATATTCTATAGCTTTGATTGATGCAGCATTGGATACTTCTTGCATTCCCATAGCATACTTTGCTTCACTATTATGTACAAGACGCATTATCTCATCTAATATTGATGAGACACTTGCTAGTTTACTTGAGCTCATTGCCTCCTTGATAGCAGAAGAGCGTAGAAAAACAAAAATTCCATCTTCGCCAGCGACATCTACGCCATCTATTATTGATACTTTGCCTTTTTCTAATTTCTGCTTATTTACAAGTAAATTGTAAAACCTGCGTTTGGTTTCACCAGGACCAAATATTATTATTATGGCGTTATTATCTGCTGCTGAAAACATACTCTGAATTGTTTTAGCAATATCCTCAAAGAAAATTTCTATGTTAGGATTATTTTTTGCAGCATGCTGATAGCGTTTTCCACTCTGTCCTGAATAGATATTGGGAATTATCTTTAAATGGGTACCAGAGATCTTCGCGACAGCCGCTTCCTGTGCATCGATTGCAACTAAGATGAAATTTGTGCTATTACCTGATCTTTTCAAAATATTTGTCTCAACGTCATTCCATTTTCTATTTTTGTCAATTGTGATTGTGTCACCTACTTGTACTGTTAGAGAATGATGTGTTCCTCTAGGTACAAGCTCGTTATCAGTGTTTGTTATTATGCCTGTTATCCGCAGTCTATCTACCATATCGTCAAGACCAATACTCTCAACCCTAATCGAAACTCGCACTTTGATTCGCTCTCCTTTATCAGGTCTGGCATATTCTTTCACCCTTTTGATGACTCTTGTAGTATCAGCAAAGACGTGATCTCCATTTTCTATTATTCTCCTTAAGGTAAAGAGATCATCTGCATCTTCTGGAATAACAAAATAAGCTTTGCCAGAAGATTCTTTTGCTTCTTTAATAATCATTAGATCATACTTTGCTCTTTCTCGTCATATTTTACACTAATTTTTTATTAGTTGCAGGAGCTGTAGATGCTGCCGCCGCCTTATTTCCTTCTTTGGTTTGAGTCGATTTTAGATAATTATTGACCCATTCCTGTGTTAATACTCCCGATTCTACTAGATTTACTAATGCATTGGCTGAAGCGTCGCCTTGTACCTTACCTGATTTTCTTCTAGTCTGTCTCCATTTAAGTTGGGTATTGCCACTCTTCGATGAATATATTATTCCAAGAATTTCCTTAGCATTTACAAAGGTCATTTCTCGTATCTTTTTCAACGTCACTTTATCGGCTGCTTCAATATAGATTGCTCCAGGACCTTCTTCACGCTCTGGAAATACTTCGTAATCTCGTAGATAACTTTCAGGAATAAATGATCTGCACGTACTAACTATGATAAACTTTCTAAAACTCTCAAGCGATGCGGTAGTTTCTATGCGAACCAATGTGACTATGAAAACTAGTTAGCCACTTATCAAGTTTATGACATTATATAGATATGAATTTAAAAAAGAAGAGAATGTTATTAATGGCAGATATTCTGTTTTACTGACTGCACCCCATCCACCTAACATCTTTGATTTGCCAAATGACTAAGCCGCTTTTAAATAAGAATAAAAAGTAACAATATCAACATTGGAATAGTGGACAAACTCCCAACTCAAGATCTACGTCATCGATTGCTCAGTAGGGCTAGTTTCGTCATCGTTCGTCCAATTTAATTATGAATATTATAGCATAAAAATGAAGATCTAAAACTTTGGGCGTAGATATACGATATATGCTGTTTATATTTAATTTCTTATTGAAATGTTGATGATAATGTTGTTATTATTGTCGTTATTCCGTCTACACGATAAAGGATTTTATCTTAACAACTTGAATATTCTATTATTTTTGTTGTTAGGTGCAGAGATGCATTTCTTTTAATTCTACTGTTACCAAATACAAATTCTTGTTATCTAGCATAGCTAAATATCTTATGATGTAACGATTTAGCAATGCCTTCTTTTACATAGTAACAAAAGGATTATTATTGTTATTGGGTTTGCCTCTTAAAATTCTTAGTGCGCTCGGTAGCTTCTTTTTCTTTGTTGCCTGCGTCTGCCCATAAATAGTGGAAATAATCTTTTGCAAAACCAGCAAGACCTGTGTGCTCTGCCCAAATGGCAATTGGTTCCATGTTCATGTTATCGCTTCTTCCTTCACCAAGCAGGATCATTACTTGCTTGCTGTCACCAATCACTCCTCCACCAAACATATTATTTTTCAATCTGACTTCCGCAATTCTAGATATGGCACGTACCGTATCAGTAGTGGTTTCTTCTGAAGCAAGAACAGTTATTCTTACTCCTTTTTCATGTAACATCCTTAACATTGGTTGGATTGGCTTTGCTATATTTTCGGCAACTTGGGGTAATGCTATGAGTAACTCGTGTTGACAGGTCTGAATGATCTCACTTACTTTTGCGGCAATATTATAAATCCCTCTTACAACCCAAATTTCTGGTTTTTCTCTAATGCCGCTCTTTTGGTAAATTGGCATTAATTCGCTGACGATCAAATTTTCATTGTCCCTAATATCATTTTCAATGCGCATTCGCATAGCTTCTAATGCAGTAAGAGGGG
Organism: Nitrososphaeraceae archaeon; assembly: GCA_035639375.1. Classification (GTDB taxonomy): domain Archaea; phylum Thermoproteota; class Nitrososphaeria; order Nitrososphaerales; family Nitrososphaeraceae; genus JAJNBK01. The sequence continues at coordinate 3,713 of DASQYF010000348.1, read as the reverse complement.
ATTTGGGAAAGACTTTTTGAGGTCTTGAGCTATCAGATTCGAGCCAACCTTTGTCCTCTAAACTATTTAGAACTTCGTAAATCTTAGAATATGGAACACCTGATCTTTTACTAATATCAGAAGCTGTCATAGAACCGGTCTCTAGAAGGGAGAGATAGACCTTCGTTTCATAACTTGTCAAGCCAAGGCTCTCCATTGCTTTCCTTGACTTGTCACTTATGCTCATTTACTATATGGAAAAATGAAAAAAAGGCTATTATATAAGTATGCTTTAGTAGACTGCTATAGTATAGTGCAGATAACGGGAACTATCGATGATTATTAACTAATCACCGTAGGATTTGTGCGGTTATCTTTATATATAAATTAGATTGGAATTACTAAAAGGTACATTAAGTAGGTAATAACTATGGATTTAATACAAATTTCTAATATGACTACTACTAGTAAGACTACTACTACTAGACGAACAATTAGGCATACACAAAGTATCTGTCCAGATTGCAATATGATCTTGGATGCAGAAGTTTTTGAAAGAGAAGGCAGAGTATACATGACAAAGACTTGTCCATCTCATGGTGAATGCGAAGAGCTATACTTCGGATCTTATGAGATGTACAAAAAATTCAGCACATATTGGATGGATGGAAAGGGTGCTCATGCTCCGAATGTTATGGTAGATAAATGTGCATGTCCAACCAACTGTGGTCTATGTACTAACCATCTTTCACACTCTGGTTTGGCTAACATGATTGTTACCAACAGATGCGATCTGACCTGCTGGTATTGCTTCTTCTATGTAAAGAAGGGTCTAGAAGGTGCTTATCTCTACGAACCAAGCTATGAGCAAATAAGAGCTATGATGAAGACATTAAAGGCAGAAAAACCGATAGCTGGTAATTCAATACAGGTTACAGGTGGAGAACCGATGCTCAGAGATGATATTGTAGACGTTATCAAAATAATGAAGGAAGAAGGGGTAGATCATGTTCAGTTAAACACTAACGGTATCAAACTAGCTTTGTCTCCAGAAACTATGCGCCAGGTAAGAATGGCTGGTGTAAGTAACCTGTACCTTTCATTTGATGGAGTTACTCCAAGAACTAATCCCAAGAACCACTGGGAAGTTCCGTATACGCTAGAATCTGCACGAAAATGTGGTATGACTGTAGTTTTTGTGCCAACAGTAATCAAATCAATCAATGATCACGAATTAGGTGGAATTATCCGGTATGCACAAAAGAACATGGATGTTGTTCATGCTGTGAACTTCCAGCCAGTATCGTTGACAGGAAGAATGACAAAGAAGGAACGTGAAAAATACCGAATAACAATTCCTGATTGCATCGAAAGAATTGAAGAGCAGACAAATGGTGAAATTACATCCGATGGATGGTTCCCAGTTCCCTCCTGCATGCCTTTAACAAATGTAATAGAAGCATTCAGCAATAAACCAAAATACGAACTCTCGATTCATTTTGCATGTGGTGCTGGAACATATGTTTTCGAAGATACTCAGACAAAGAAACTGACACCACTTACATCATTTGTTGATCTTAAAGGACTGCTCGAATACTTTGAGGAGAAATCTGATGAAATCAAGTCTGGTGCCAATAGATATTGGACAATGCTAGATGTAGTACGCAAACTTAATCAGTTTGTTGACAGGAGCAAACAGCCGCATGGCTTGAACCTTGCCAAAATGTTCTCAAGCATCTTGTTAAAGCGTAACTTTGAATCAGTTGGATCATGGCACGTGAGATCTCTATTCTTGGGAATGATGCACTTCCAAGACAAATACAACGAAGACTTGGAGAGATTGCAAAGGTGTGATATACATTATTTAACACCGGATCTTAGAATCATACCCTTCTGTGCATTTAATGTCATTCCTGAGTGGTATAGAGACCGAATTCAAAAGAAGTACAGCATTCCAGTAGAAGAATGGGAAAAGGCACATGGTCAAACACTAGAATCTGGTCTTTACAGAGGTCTCATGAGACGAGGTAAATCAGAGGCTCAGATGGGCTGTGCATTATCAGAAATGCACAAGGCAGCCGCTGAAGCTACAGTACAAGCCGAAGGTGGAGATCACAAGGCTGTTGAACTTCGCAACGGCATGGCAGGAGCCTAGATAAAAAACAAGTTAAGGGTTTCTCTCGCCTTTTATTATTTTTATTTTATTTTTTATATGTAAGAAATTAAGTTATAGTATTTTTATTTTATAGTTATAGGATAATGTAACAATGTTTATCATTATTAGTATGAATACACACAAGCACACGTGCGCAAGCGCACATATGGCTTGTCATTTGCCTGTGACATTAGTTAGTAATACATATGAATACATATACTACATAAAAACACTAACTATATTCCCGTTCTTATCTTCTAACTCTGGATAAGATTTAATTGAAAGATACAATTGCTTTTCTCTATGTCTACTATGAAATATATTCAACTCGAGCCGCAAGGAGACATTGCTGTAATCAGGATTAACCGACCAGAGGCATTAAACGCAATGAATGTAGATGTTATATCTGAATTATCACGTGCAATAGACATTGCTGGCGTTGATGATGGGATAAAAGTTGTAATCATTACTGGCGCTGGTGAAAGGTCATTCTGTGCAGGCGCAGATATTGCATACATGGTTAATATTGATCCGATGAAAGCTGAAAAGTATGCTTCTTCTGCTCAAGCTGTACTTAACAAAATAGAAAAATTAGAAAAACCCGTCATAGCTGCAGTTAACGGTTTTGCACTAGGGGGTGGTTGTGAGTTGGCAATGGTCTGTGACATCCGAATTGCATCTAGCAATGCCAAAATGGGCCAGCCAGAAGTTACAATTGGTATACCTCCAGGATGGGGAGGTACTCAACGATTATTGAGAATTGTTGGCCCTGCAAAAGCAAAAGAACTAGTCTTTACAGGCAAAATGATAACAGCAGAAGAAGCAGTACAGATTGGTCTTGTTAATAAAGTAGTAAGTTTAGGACCTGAGGATAATTTACCACCAGAAGTATCAAAAGATGACGCAGTTAAAGAAAAAGAAAGATCTGCAGAAGTAGCAAAGATTCTCAACAAAAAGCTAATAGAAGAATGCCTGACACTTGCAAAGGAAATAACAAAGAATAGTTTTACCGCTGTCAAAGTTAGTAAAATGCTAATCAATAAAGGAATGGATGTAGATATTGATTCTGGGCTACGACTGGAAATATATGGCTGGGCATTATGTTTTGCCCATGAGGATCGAAGTAAAATGATGTCTGCCTTTTTGAATAAGGGAAAGAAGTAGAATTAGAATAGAAGTAGGAGTAGTACTAAACAGTAGAAACAAATATTGTGATGATATAATTATAATAATTATAATAATACAACAATAACATTCTCTTGTTTCTCTCCCTCTGCTATTTTATTATTATATAATTATTATTTTTTAATGATACTACTTTAGCGCCAGTACTAGAATGGCAGATTACAGTCTTGCTTTCTATTTTTGCTTCTTTGAAACCTGCAACCATTGCATCTGCGACTTCCGTGCTATTCTTATTACTTTTCAAAAACGAGATGATTGATGGACCAGCACCGCTAATTGTCACTGCAAGCGCTCCTGCCTTAGTAGCCTTTCTTTTAACTTCATCATAACCGGGAATCAAATGCTTTCTTGCAGGTTCTACAATGATGTCATCTATCCCCTTTGCAATCATTTC
>DASQYF010000347.1:0-4506 GCA_035639375.1 Nitrososphaeraceae archaeon | reverse complement strand
AAATTCCTACTCTTGAATCTAAATATACTGGATATAATGCAAAACTTATACTCGAAGACGGTAGTTTATTTAAAGGAATAGGTTTTGGCTATCCTGATGAAATTGCTGGAGAAATAGTTTTTAATACTGGGATGGTTGGCTATACAGAAGCAATCACGGATCCCTCTTATAGAGGTCAAATTTTATGTATGACTTATCCACTTATTGGAAACTACGGTGTTCCTAGTGACAAAATAAAAGATAAATTTGGCTTACCAAAGTTTTTTGAATCTGAAAAAATCCAGATTAAAGGATTGTTGATTCATGATCTATCTCATATTGCTAGTCATTGGAGTTGCATCAAGACTCTTGATGAGTGGTTCTACGAAGAGCGGATTCCTGGCATCTATGGTATAGATACACGAGAGCTGACAAAAAAGTTAAGAATCAAAGGCGTAATGAATGGCGCTCTTTCAGTTTCAAATGATCCTATTGACGAGCTGAAATTATCAAAATTGGCGAAAAGCGAGAATTATGAAGGACGAAACTTTATGCCAGAAGTATCAATTAATCAACCATATGAGTATGGAAATAATAATGATAATAATGAATGCATAGTATTATTGGATACTGGTACTAAATATAGTATAATTCGTAATATTGTTAGGATAGGCTACAGAGTGATCCGTCTTCCATGGGATACAACATATGATAAAATAAAATCGTATGACCCACAGGGAGTTGTGATCAGTAATGGTCCTGGAGATCCTAGAGCTTGTATAGCTACAGTCAAGACAGCGGCAGAATTGATTGAGGAATCAGTACCCACTCTGGGGATCTGTTTAGGAAATCAAATTCTTGCTTTAGCTGGAGGCGCTGATACCTACAAGTTAAAATTCGGACATCGCGGGCAGAACAAACCTTGCGTAGATTTAAGAAACAACCAAACATACATAACGAGTCAGAACCATGGCTATGGAATTGATCCAAAAAACCTTGACAAAACGGGATTCAATGTATGGTTTTCTAATATTGATGATAATACCATAGAAGGTATCGAACATCAATCAAAACCCATCATAGCTGTTCAATTTCACCCAGAAGCATCTCCAGGACCTAATGATTGTATGTTTATTTTTGACAGGTTCAAAGAAATAATTAACAATTTTAATAAATTGGTTAAAGAAAAAAAAACAACTACAATTTTAACAAAGCAAAATATAAAGGCTAGGAAGAGGAGGAAAAATGGCAAAAGATGAAACCATAAAAAAAGTTCTTGTATTAGGTAGTGGCGCAATCAAGATCGGAGAAGCAGGCGAAAGTCAATTTTATTGACCGCTATTTTGATTACTCCGGTTCTCAATGCTTAAAAGCACTTAAAGAAGACAATATCAAGAGTGTCCTCATAAATCCCAATATCGCTACTATTCAAACTGACACCAGATTCGCTGATAAGGTTTATCTTTTACCCATTACTCCTGAGTTCGTCAAGAAGGTAATTGAGGCCGAAAGACCTGATTCTATTATGCTAGCTTTTGGTGGACAAACAGCACTTAACTGCGGAGTATCGCTAGGCCAAGACAAAATAATAGAAAAATATGGAATAAGAGTTTTAGGAACGCAGATTGATGGAATAAAGATTACCGAAGACAGGCAATTATTCAAAGATGCTATGACAAAAAGCGGTGTGCCTGTACTTCCGAGTTCATCCGCTTATACAGTTAGTGAGGCATTAAAGGTTGCTCGCCAGATTGGCTATCCTGTTATTATTAGAGTTGCTTATACTCTCGGCGGAAGAGGAGGTGGTGTAGCATATAACGAATATGAGTTAGAAGAAATAGTCAACCGAGGACTTTCTCTTAGTCTAGTCCATCAGGTTCTGATTGAAAAATATGTAGGTCATTGGAAACAGATCGAATACGAAGTAATGCGAGACGCTAAAGGCAATTGTATCATCGTTTGCAATATGGAGAATATTTTAGCAATGCGTGTTCATACAGGTGACAACATAGTTATCGCACCTTCTCAAACTCTCAATAATTTTGAATATCAAATGCTGCGCTCCGCTGCAATTCGCGCCACTACATACTGCGGTATCATTGGAGAATGCAATATACAATTTGGCCTAAATCCAGAATCAGAAGAGTATTGTGCTATAGAAATAAATGCGAGACTGTCTAGATCTTCTGCTCTTGCAAGTAAGGCAACAGGCTATCCTCTAGCTTACATGGCAGCAAAAATTAGCCTTGGCTACTCGCTTCCTGAACTGATTAACAGAATAACAAAGGCCACTACGGCTTGTTTTGAGCCTTCACTTGACTATGTTGTATTAAAGATGCCCAGATGGGACTTCAGAAAATTTGAATTTGTAAAACGCAAGCTAGGAAGCACAATGAAATCAGTGGGTGAGATAATGGCAATTGGTCGCAATTTTGAAGAAGTAATCCAAAAAGCAATCAGAATGTGCGATATTGGATTGGATGGTTTAGTGGCCAATGCCGATAATGAGGCTGCTAATTCGAGTGAATATACGGAGGCTTTAGAACAGGCACTATTACACCCAGATGATGAAATAATATTTACTGTAGTTAAAGCTATTCGGGCTGGCATGACAATTAAAAGAATAAACCAACTATCTGCTATTGATCCATGGTTCTTGACGAAGATTAAGAACATCGTAGATATAGAATTAAAGTTGCGAAATTCAGAGCTTGATATAGATTTAATAAAAGAAGGCAAGAAAATTGGTTTTTCTGACAGACAGATTGGAAGATGTATAGGATTAGATGAATTTAAGTGCAGAGAGCTAAGACAGAAATTTGGAATAAAACCAGTAGTAAAGCAAATCGACACATTGTCTGCCGAATGGCCTGCCAAAACAAATTATCTGTATATTACCTATGGTGGTCAGGAGGATGACATAGTAATTGAGAAGAGTAAAGAAAGTGCAATAGTCCTCGGTGCTGGCCCATATAGGATTGGCAGTAGCGTAGAATTTGACTGGGGAACAGTCAATATGGTGTGGGCGTTGAAAGAGAACGGGATTAAGGAAGTTTCCATAATCAACTGCAATCCCGAAACCGTTTCTACAGATTATGATGTGTCTAATAGATTGTATTTTGAAGAGTTAACCTTTGAGAGAGTAATGGATATATATGAGAAGGAGAAAGCTAGCGGAATCGTTACTTGCGTGGGAGGTCAAACAGCGAATAACCTTGCTCCACATCTTACTAAATATGGCGTTAAGATTATTGGAACGAGCAGCGACGGTGTCGATAGAGCAGAAAATAGAGAAAAGTTTGGCAAGCTATTAGATTCACTCAATATTAGACAGCCAGCTTGGAAAAAATTCACGGAACTAACAGAAGCAAAAGAATTTACTGATTTAGTAGGATATCCTGTGCTTGTTAGACCTTCTTACGTTTTAAGTGGTGCAGCGATGAAAGTTGTATGGGGTGAACAGCAACTAGAGCAATTTTTAACCGATGCTACAAGTGTTAGTCCCGACCATCCTATAGTAATAAGCAAATTCTTACAGGAGGCATCAGAAGTCGAGGTCGATGCCGTGGCGGATGGAAATGACGTCATTTTAGGTTCTCTTATAGAACATATCGATAATGCAGGCATTCATTCAGGTGATGCTATAATGTGCATTCCTCCTTGGAGACTTGATAGGAAGACTATTGAAACTATCATAGATTATACAACAAGAATAGGTAAGGCATTAAGAATTAAAGGCCCATTTAACATACAATACTTAGTAAAAGATGACGAGGTATCGGTAATAGAAGCAAATGTTAGAGCTTCCAGGTCAATGCCCTTTGTTTCAAAGTTTGCAGGTATAAATTTGATTGAGCTGGCTGCGCGAGCAATGACAGGTCATGAACTTCCCAAAGATGTGAAGGATCTTTGGTTAATGGCTAAAGGCTTTGGAATAAAGGTCCCCCAGTTTTCTTTTATGCAATTAGAAGGCGCAGATATTGTATTAAGTGTAGAAATGCAATCAACTGGAGAAGTAGCATGTTTTGGAGAAACCTTCTATGATGCCTTATCTAAAGCCTATCTAGCAGCTGGTTATTCACTTCCTCTATCTGGCTCAGCTCTGATTACGATCGGAGGGCAGAAGAACAAGGAGAAATTGCTGCCACTAATATCATTAATATCTACTATGGGATATAATATTATGGCAACTGAACATACAGCAGAGTTTATTGAAAACAACAAATTCAAAGATGTTCAACGAGTTTACAAGATAAGTGAGCCAGATCGAAAACCAAACATTTCAAATTTGTTATTCGAACGAAAAATTAATTTTATAGTAAACATTCCTTCTACATCTACAATCGAAAAATATGTGGGAATGCTGTATGATGAATACCAGATAAGGAGAAAGGCAGTAGAACTAGGTATACCTGTTCTAACAACCATCGAATCTGCTTCTTCTTTTATCAAAACTCTGGAATGGTTAAAAACACATTCACCTACTGTGGCTTCGCTAAAACCTTACCATGTGTTCTAAATCATAGA
>DASQYF010000346.1:0-3744 GCA_035639375.1 Nitrososphaeraceae archaeon | reverse complement strand
CTTCTCCAATCAACTGACAGATTCGACTTTGGAAATTTTGCAGGTAAATCAGCATTCCCAAATCCCTGCGAATATGCAGAGTACATTTTAATAATCTGTCCATGTTTAATTTGATAATTACCAACAGGTTTTATCATTACTCTGTATTCATCCTTGAGAGCAATCAATTGCTCAGCAAGAATATCTGCAATTAATATATGTCCACTATCGCCTAAATCCATAACTCGGCGAGCAAGTATAATTCCTGGTCCCCATATGTTTTGATTATTGTTTATATCACTTACTACAAAAACTGGACCTGTAGCTAATCCGATTCTTACTCCAATTATATCTTCCTCACTTATCTTCTTGCTCTGATTATTATATCTGTAAAGTTCTTTGTGTAATTGTATGCTAAGTTGTAGTGGTAATTCAGGATTTAACATAAATCCTATAGCCATGCCATCACCTGTAGGCAAAATAATTTTTTTCTCTGTAGCCTTTTTGAAAGCATCGCAAGAATAGATCAGGTTGTTTAGTCGCTCGATCTTTTCCATTTGTTTACGAACAGACAGTGAAGGGTCTGAGAGCCCTACTATATCTATAAAGAAAAAGTTAGCATTTATTACCCCTTCCGGCAGTCCAAACTCGGATATATTGGAACCATAGACTCCTAAAAGTTTCTTGTATAGATCAACATGGTGACTGTGAAAAGTCAGTTCTGAATAAATTACAGGTGTATCTAAGATTGGAGCTTTACACAGAACACAGGTCAATTCTGATAATTGGTCACTACCAAATGTAATTCTACCATTATGGTCTATTTTGAAGATAATCCAAGCAGGAGTATGATGTATACCCCTTATCGAGAGTAATCTGATATTTCGAATGAGAGAACCACTTTTGTCTTCATCGAATTTCATTTCTAAAATGCCATCAAAGATAGAACCTAAACGATTACTGAAATTATCATTTGTTGTCGTTGTTGCTGTTGTCGCTGATGTTCCTGTTGATGGCAATGATGAAGTTGTCAGTACAAAAATCGCTGTCGCTTCAACCTCTTTTAAAAGGAAAGATAAAGCATTAACGAATTGCAATACAGCCTCTTCATTGAAAATAGCCAATAAATGTGTCAAGGAATCAACAACAAGACATATCTTTTTAGTAGTATTATCTAATGAATTTTCAATAACCTTATTATTTTGTCTTTTTTCGTAATCGTCATCATCGTCCTCCTCCTTCTCCTTACCATTTCTTACTTTATTTAGAAGCTCATGTATTATTTCCAAAGTTAGTGATAATTTATTCTCAGAAACAGAAGTATACAAAGAGGAAGAGGAAGAGGAAGAAGAATGGCCAGCCAATGTTTTTTGAAGATATGGATTTATAAAATGTGAACCTTGAAGTAATTTCGACTCGTCAATATCAGCAAATAAAGTTCTATACTGTCTATCAGTTAAACTTGAGCTTATATAGATACAATAGTATCCATTCATCAGACAGTCTACAAAAAACTGTTTGCAATACATTGTTTTTCCTGCTCCAGCAGGACCACAAAGAAGCAGCAGACTGTCTGGTATTTTTTCAGTTTCTCTAGTTATTAAATCAGATTGTCCTGGAATCTGCATTTTGTCATATCTGGATCGATAATATTATTGGTATATATTATTTTATTTTATTCTACTTTATTCTATTCTATTTTATCAAATAAATCTAGCTTTTTGCAGCTTCTAAATCTTCAATGATGCTATTTATTTTGTGAGCAAACGGATGATGCGGATACTCAAGAACAGTTAGAAATTCCCTTTTATTGAATTGAATATCACAATAACAAGGAATAGAAGAAATAACGTCCATTTTTATTTCTTTAGAAAGCATATTGATAATATCTGATTGATCTTGTTGTTTTGACATTTGCATGGTTGATGACCAACCTGTATTCTGGGTATTTGTCACAGAATTTCCATATCCTGCTTTTTCCATAGAATCATTTTGGCTCATAGTATGAGGAACACAATAACCAGCCACTCTATTTAGCAGAAGATATGACTTGGTGCCATGTCTTGTAAAAGAACTATAGATCTCTTGGGCTATAGTTTTTGTACCCTCAATGTCAAGTTCATCCATTTTCAAAGTTAGAAAGAGAATATCGGCAACAGCAAGTGCATTTATTGACCAATACCTTATACCAGGACTGGTATCAATTATGATATAATCAGCATCATGGCTTGAGAGCAGCTGTTCTCGCAAAAGGATAAATTTCCTAAGTAGTTGCATCTTTGAATTTTCCTGCTTTCCGCCGCTTTCAAGTTTGTATATCTCCTCTCTTTTTGAATTTGAGAAACCAGCCATTAATTTCCCATTTGGTTTATCTTTAGAAGAAGAAGAAGAGAAATTACTATTTCCGTAGTCGCGAATTGATGGTGTCAGGTCCATTAAAATGTCATCAACATCAGCATTACCAAATAGAAAATCGTTAATCCACTTTTTTGGTTTTTTTTCATTAAAATATGTTTGGAGACTAGGTGCATATACATCCAGGTCTAATAAAAAAACACGGTACCCCTTTTTTGCTAACAAGGCAGCAAAATTGGCGCCTATAGTTGTCTTTCCGGTACCGCCCTTATAAGAATGAAAAGCAATACAATTTGGCATCCTGATCTACGATTGCGTTTTGGTCTTTTAAATATACTGATTTTATGTATATATATATTTAGAGAATTTTGAGTATGTGATGCAAAAAAATAAGATAATTATAGAATCAGAAGTTCCTCCATGAAGTCTTTATTATTTTTTATAGGCATAGACAGAGCCTTTTTAAATACATTATATGTGTTTAACTAGAAGATATATACATACATATGTAAACTTCCGCCGCTAATCACGAATATATAGAGCATTATCCGATCTATTAGAAAAATATAAGAACAATAATAACTGAGAACTTCTTATGTATAGTGGATAGGATGGCAAAATAGATGGTGCCAACTAAAATACTGCAAGATAAATGTGCATTATGTGGAAAAGACCTAGAAGAACAGAAAAAGGGGTTCCTAGTACAAGAGGAAGTTATTAACGGCATTCAGTATAACTTTGATACAGAAGATTGTGCAATTATGTTCAAAAAATTTGAAAGCGTTTATGGAAATGATTTCTGTTTAGACCTTATGAGTAATTGATTAATGTAATTATCAATAAAGATTTGATTTTTATCATTAATATATAAAGGATTATGGTTCTGTAAACTTAAAGGGACATATTAAAGGTGTAAACAGTCGGGACATGAATATTAAAAAATTGAAGTAGGGCTAGAATAATTGCAATTGAAATAGACACAATACTAACAATTAAAACCCAGTGAACCAATTTCACCATTTTTCCTTTTTTTAGATTTTCTTTAGATATTTGGTTATTAGTATTAAGATAGGCACTTATGATATTACCGATAATTTCACTATCTTCTGCAGCTATATATTTGGCTACTTCTTCTTCATTACGTTTGCCTTCTTTATCAAAAAAATGTTCAAGACTTGAAACAATCATATATTGACTTGGTTTGATCAACCATAGCTAGATTCCTATCGAACATGTACAACCTATAACACCTATTAGTATAAACAAAAATAGAATAGTAAGGGATTGTATAATATTATGAAGGAAAGATGAACTAAAAGTCGTAAAACCAAAGAGCAATGTTACTATTATTCCAGCAATGGTTATCATACTAGTTGCCTTTCCTTCTAATGTTTTCTTTAAGTCCATCTC
>DASQYF010000345.1:0-2189 GCA_035639375.1 Nitrososphaeraceae archaeon | reverse complement strand
ATGAAATTCGACATCGAAATGTGAAGTTATATATCGTACCGATATTTAGTGAGTGTATAAGATGGACAATGTCCATGGACATAAATTGATGTCCATGAACCACTATTTGTTTGTGACCCTTTGAATATTAAGTTATAATATTTAGTGGGTAAAGAATTATACTATGAGTATAGTTAAGAAAAAGGTTACCAATAATAGAGACAAAATTAGAGATTTGTTCTATAAATATGATATCAACTCAATCCAATTATGATTGAAATAGTAGAATATGAGACAGAGGATAGGATAAAGTATTATTGCTAAATAGGAATAATGTACAACCAAGAATCATATTAAAACCAAAGTCATAGAATCATAAGAATGGACACAATAACGACTTTATATATTTACTATCAAGGAGAACAACGTTTTAGTTAGAAAGGATCTCAAATATGACAAGAAAGTGATAAAAAATACCTCTAGGAGCCTGCCGCCGCTTAATAAGCTAAAATCTGAATAAAAGGAGATTAATAAAAGTTGTTCGAACTATAAGAAAGGCGCCATTATTTATATTAAACGCAAGAGCAACTTGTCAGAAATTGACGTTTCACCTCAAGATTTTGCTTTCCTAATTCGAAATGCTCTTCTCTTTTATTTATAGGAACAACAATATTACATCATCGCTTAGTGAGGTTGCATCTATCCTTTCTATTGTTTGTCTGCCATTATATTTAGCCTTACGTAATCCAATATCCAAGATAAGTTGCTTTGTTCAACTTTATCTAAGAATAAATTCAAATACTTTGACTTTATTTTTTCATTTGGTAAATAATCCAAGAAAGGTCTCATGACAATAGTTTTGATAAATTCAGAATAACTTTTTTGTTCTGAAAAGGTAGTATATCCATTAGAAAGATATACATTTACATTCTTAAATCCTATTTCTTCTAGTAATGTGTGTGTTTCACTAGGTTTTGCAAAATACCATGGTTCCTTCCAGTCCATAAAATAGTCCTTGAATTCATCTGATTCTTTGACAAGATTAATCAATCTATGAACTTTTTCTAAATTTCCGTACCCGCCGCATTGTATTAATAATTGTCCTCCTTTGTTATTATTATTACTACTACTACTATTATTATCATTGCATAACAATTTCCAAAAATGCTGAAAAACTTTTTTATGTTCTGAAATCCAATGCAAAACTGCATTAGAATAGATAACATTTATTTTTCTTGGCAAATCTACATTATGTAAATCTGACTGAATTATTGTTACATTTTTAAAACCTGCAAGGTTCTTTCGAGTTTGCTGAATCATATTGGTATCAATATCTATAGCATAAACCATTCCACCTCTGCTAACTTTCTCAGCCAAGAGTTTGGTAACTCTTCCGGTTCCGCAACCAGCATCCATGACAATTTCATTTCCCTTCCATTTTCTGCAGAGAATAAGACGCCGGCCCCATTGTTCCTGGATGTTGGAAATATTGTGATATCTTTCTGCATCCCATGGTAGAATGTTATCTTTATTATTCATAAACTCAATGCTTATTGCTATGCTTTGATGATAACCTTCAATAAATTTCTACTTGTTTTTATAGGCTTTAAAGTAAGTTTAAGTTGAATAATGAAATATGTATTAAAATCAAAACCAAGAATGATTTTTTAAAAAACCTTTATCTTGTTAGTAGAATATTCTTTTTCTATAGGTTTTCTAAGTATATTGTTATAATTTACACTTGACAATACACTTACTAGTTCTTCTATTGAATCAAGAGCAGAAACAAATAGAACTTTAATAGCTTTGTTCATTGCAGTGAGTCTATAATGTGATTGAAGACTATTAAGAGCAGGAATTCTTATATCCGTAACTACCAAATTATAGTAATTGTGAGAGTTCATTTCAAAGTGTTCTAATGCTTCCTTTGAGTCTGTTAATGCTGATACAGCATAGCCTTCAGATAGTAAGAATGTTTTGTAGGTAAAAAGTGTATCTGGTTCATCATCATCTACTAACATATAATGTTGGCAGAATATTTTTGATTTTGTTGTTGTAGTTGTTATTTTTTGGCATCTACTACTACTCTACCATAGTCAACACTAATCCTATAGCTAACCGATGGTAGTAGTATTTACTCATATTATAACTTTGTATTTAGGGTACAGCAAGATGATATCATTGTTATCCAACATTCAGGGACATCTCTA
>DASQYF010000344.1:0-39322 GCA_035639375.1 Nitrososphaeraceae archaeon | reverse complement strand
ATGCAAAGCTCAATAACATGTTCTCTATGTAATAGCCAAGATCAGACGGTCACAGATCCTGAATCTGGCGAGATAATTTGTAGAAGCTGTGGTCATGTGATATCAGAGAAAGCTTTGGAAACACAGGCAGAATGGCGTGCTTTTACTACTGATGAAGTAAATGATAGAAGTAGAACAGGAATGCCTACCTCTCTAGCTAGACATGATAAAGGACTTGCAACAATAATTGGAAGAGCAAATAAGGATGCTAGTGGACAAGTTTTAGATGCGGCTATGCGTACTACCATGGAAAGATTAAGGACATGGGACTTTAGAACACAAGCTCATACTTCTACTGATAGAAATCTTAGACAAGCTTTTGAGCATCTTGATAAGTTAAAGGATAAGCTCGGATTATCTGATGCGATAATAGAAAAGACGGCTTATATCTATAGGAAGGCTCAAGAAAATGGAATGGTACGTGGAAGAACAATTAACTCAGTATTAGCTGCCTCTCTATATATTGCATGCAGAGAGTTGGAAGTTTCAAGAACGTTAAAGGATATTGCGGCAATTAGCAACATCAAACGCAAAGAGCTAGCAAGAATGTACAGATTAATGTTCTTTAAACTTGATGTTAAAATTCCAATGGTTGATCCTCTGAAATGTATTGCTAAGATATCAAATAAGATCAACCTAAGCGAAAAGACAAAACGCCAAGCAATAATTATTATGAACGATGTTACCAAAAAAGAGATATCTGCTGGAAAAGACCCTATGGGAATTGCAGCAACAGTACTTTACCTATCATGTCTTAAGACTGATGAATATAGAAGCCAGATAGATATTGCTAGCGCAGCGGGTGTAACTGAAGTGACCATCAGAAATAGATTCAAAGATCTAAAAAGTCGATTTGACTTAAATTAGACTCTTCCTTCTTTTTTTGTTATTAATAAATTAAATAATATACAAAAGATAAGAAGTCTTTGCTAAAATCCTGAATTCTGAACGCTGCAATTCAAGAAAGATCAGCATTTTTGATATGCTAAAATATCTCATATAAAGTGAAATATAGAATGCAGACTATAGTATATCACTTAATGGTTGCTTCTACTAATACTACTACTAATACTCCAGACAATAATCCAAAGAACAGAAGAAGACTACAACAGCAAAAAGCACAAACAATTCCTAAAGCAGAGAATATAATCTCCTCTAGTCAAGTATCAGATAATAGAAGAAATGAAATCCATGAATACCTAAAGTTGTTTGGATACAAGCCCGATAAGACAATAATTCAAGTGCATATAACTGGATTCTTCCGTAAGAAGGGACAACAACAGAATAACCAGAAAGATAAAGAACGCCGTGCAGCAACAGTAAAAAGATACGGGGGAACTTCTTTTGTAATTGTAGGTAGAACACATGATCCATCTATAATAGAAACTGTCGTCAAGCCTAAAAAGAAAAATCCTCTAGATACAAGTCCAGGATATATAGGCTATTTGTGGAAGAATAAAGATCCTCAGAAAAGAGCACCACATGAAGTAATACCTCTAGATTTTACTCCGCTTCATCTACCATATCCTACAGATTGGAAGAATATGTTTGCAACCAAAGGATTTATGTTAGCATTACATGTTCCTGCCTCTTTTGCTAAGGATAAAAACAGACTTACAAGGGCTCTTTATCGTATTGGAAAGAATGGTAATGTTGTTGATGTGAAAAAGGAATGGACCTTTATTAACGATTTAAGGCAATTTGGAATTAATAACGTGCAGCAGCATCAGACTGTTAGTACTACCATTACAAAAACAGACAAGAATAGCAGCAATATGAATTATAATGCCAACAATGAAGGAAAGAAGGTTGTTGATAGTAAGGAAGATTCTGTTAGGATAATTAAAAGGAGATTAGCTAAAGGAGAAATTAGCAAGGAAGAATACGAAGAGTTGCGAAAGGCAATAGAATCATAAAATGTATTTTGGTGATAGTTAACTTGTTAATGCAGCAAAGCGAAAATTAATTGTCATCTTCTTACCACTTCTTATGAATCTATGTTATGAAGTATAAAAGACATGCTTATCCTCGTTTGCCTTTTTAACGCGAATTAGTATTAGCCTTACTCATATTCAAGTACTAAATGCTAGTTACATAATCTAAAGTAGATGGAAAATTGTTAAGTTAATCGATTTCTTAGATCCGCATTCTTTAAATCGTATAATAGTGTATCGATAAGACATGTCATCCTCAACTGGTAGTCAATATCGTTGTGAAGAATGTGGCGGCAACATGACTTTCAATACCTTAGAAGAACTTCAAGAGCATAACCGAAAAGAGCATGGAAAGTAAAAAATAAGATAATAAACAAGAATAAAAAAAGAAGTAGAATAGAAACAATTTATAGATTAAATTTCATATTTGTAAAAAATTTGTATGCCCTTTTTTTATATAATTACATTCCTTCCTCTATCGCAATTTCATTATAAAGGATTTGAACATAAATGAACCCTTTTTGAAGTATCATAGTAATTAATTCATGCGGATAGTAAAGTGGTAAATGCTGACGTGTCAATAATAGAAAAAATAGCCCCAGTAAAAGAGTGAGATCTACTAAATACTTGACGAATTAGTTATCAAATAGCTTCACCGTATAAGTATTTAAGGACATACAACAATAATTTCGAATAATCTTGCATTTCTATTCCATGTTTTATAATAAATACTGTGAATTAATTATTATTTGTTATTCCTTAAACAGATGTATGTAATTTAATTTGTTTAGTATATCTTGGGCTTCATTTATCACTTCTGATCTAATATATCATCATTCTCTTGCTCATTATCTTTGCCTATGGTTACTCTACCATTATTATTATTATTGACTTTGTACTACCCTATATATTGCACCTTGGCCGATTGAAACAACATAGAGATATCCATCTGGTCCAACTTCTAGATCAGTGATTCCTCCAAAACCTTTACCAAATATTATACCGCCACCATTATCATTACCGTTACCAATATCAGCAGCAGATGATTCTAGTTCAGAATCTGTGTCTGCCACTTTATCAGCTAGCAATCCACCAAGAATTAGCTCTGTTCTAGATTCATTCAAGTCAAAATGGTATATGTTTCCCATATGCACATCCCCCACAAACATATCATTTACATATTGCATTCCTAATTTATTATCTGAATTAAGAAACTTCAATGCAGTAGGACCAACAGTCTCTATCCATGCAAATTCAGGGTCACTGTACTTTCCTTTTCCTTCAAAATTAACTAAATCATCATTAGGATTGAAATTATTATTATCTGCTGCAATAGAAGCAATACCATGTATTTCTTGCCAGCCACTGTTAAATCCAGGTTCTACCAAATTAATCTCATCTCCCTCGCCTGGACCATCGCCTGGACCATTTTCTGTATCCCATATATTACCAGTTACAGGATCAAAATCAAATCCAAAGCTGTTTCGTATTCCATAGGCATAATATTTGTTTAAAGGATCTTCATTTCCAAGTATACCTCCACCTCCTACTACTCCACCATCCTGAGTAATTCTTAGTATTCCACCTCTTCCATCAGGTTCTATTCCATCAACATAATTCTGAGCTTTAGTTTCTTTTCCATTGCCGGATCCATCCACATCTCCAATAGGAATATAGAGATAATTATCAGGTCCAATCATGATAGCACCGCCATTATGACGGGGACCAGGTGTAGCAGGAAGATCAAGAAGAAGTACAGGATTTATCAGTTTATTATTATTGTTATCTAATTCATATCGATAAAGGCGGTTGCCTAGTGGATCTTTTCCTTGAGTAACATCTTCACTATCTGTTATTTCTGCTTCAGTAAAATATAAGAAAACATATGTTGTTGTTGACCCAACGTTACTACTACTACTCTTTGATACAGCAGCAATTCCACACATACATCTTTCAACAGAAGTCGCGACATTAACATCAAGCAATGGTTCTGGAAGTATTTTACCATTAACAATTCTCTGAACCGTACCCTTATCCTTCTCCAAAACTAATATGTCATTAGGACCCAAAAATGCCATAGTAGTAGGCAGATCCAATCCTCTTACAACTTCTTCTACTTTCAAGGTAGGATCATTGATGATAGATGGTATTTCATCATCGGTATTATAACTGAGTGTCGGTATGTATGTTGATTCACTAGCAAAAGAAGGTAATAAGTAAGAAGGAGAATAACTAGATATAAAAACTAAAAGCAGAATTGAAAATAAAATTATTCTGAGTATAGCAATCCACTTAATCTAATATTTTGTTTCATATTAATATAGATTATGAAAACATGGTATAGCAAATCATAACTAAACATAAATCCACAAAAACAACGGTAGATGGCAGTCAGTTAGTGACAGTTAATCCAAATGAGTATGTAAAGGCCCAACTCAAAATGATGTCCTAGCAGGCATTCTTGAAAATGATATAATGGATAGAAAAAGAAACATTCTTGAAGCTAAATCTAAACAATCCTTTAAGGAAACATTTGGGTTAGTCCTAGATGGTGAAAAATATGCTGGTATTTTAGCAATTGCAACTCTTAGTTTGGTTAATGAAGTAAAAGATATTGTTGGCTCCCCTCCTACCATAGTTACAACCAAAATACTTTGCTTCATGAACGTTTTTCTGATTATTTTGCTGCAATCTTATGCAGTTAGGTTGCCGTGTTCATCATTTTTCTATCAAGCCACCAATAGCAGTAGATACAGTGCAATTGCAAACATTCATCACATATATAGACCATAGAACGGGGGTTTTGCATGATTAATTTGATGATCTAATACTCTTAACATATTAACATAAAATGGCATTTCTCGACTAAGATCATTAACTCCACGCGCAAAAATTAAATCAGCCATCATAATATTACTCTGTTAAACTTAGCCTCAGTGTTATAATAAAATACATTTTTCTTTACCTTCACTTTTTAGATGATCTGTAGTACTTCCTATCTGGCATAAAGCTTTTACAAGTGCAGTTACCAATAAGACATTTCATCTTGTCTCTGTTGGCAGTAGTTCTATCATGGTCAACCTTTTGATGTTGACACCTCGAACATCTAACAAATAGATCCAGTTCATCGTTCATTATCTAATATCACACATAGTCCTATTATTATTAAAGTCTAATACCAGAAGAATACCAATTTCCATGAGGATCTTCTTGAAACACCACTATAATATCTTTCTTCTTTATTTCTGGTATCTTGACTAGATCTTCAATAAATGCCTTGGCTAGTCTGTTTTTTTCTTTTTGTATTCTTTCGCTATATATTAGCACAGTTATAATTGGCATCGTAACTTATACTAATGGATAGAACTAACGTTATTGCAGTAGATTTGTTCTTTAGTTTAATTAAATAAATTAGTTAGTCAGATCAATATATCTTCTCAGAGATTTGCATATGTTTCTTATAGTCACCTCTGTCACTCCTGCAGCCTCAGCCAATTCCATTTGTGTTACATTATTATCATCATCTTTTATAATAATACTTGCTAGATAAAGTATTGATGCGGCAAATCCCATAGGATTTTTTCCAGCAGATAATATTATCTCCTCTTTAGCAATATTGTTCATCATTCTGATCGCGTGACGTTTAGTTTTATCACTTAACTTCACTCTGTTTGCAATTCTTATGATGCAGTTCATGGGATCCACTATTGGAATTATAATATCAAGCTCAAAGACCAGCATTCGATAATTTCTTGCAATATCTTTACGTTTTATATTACTAATTGTGGATATTTCCTTGAGTGTTCTAGGAATTCCCATATCTCTACAGGCAATATACATGGCTGCAGTCAATACTCCAGCAATCGTCTTACCACGAGGCAACTGTCTTTCATAAGCCTTTCTATATATGTAAGCGGTTTTCTCAACTATCGCATCTGATAGGCCAAGTTTATCTTTTAGTGTATCAAGTTGCTGAAAAGCCTGCCTAAGATTCCTACCTTCAGAATTATGAACCTGTATTCTAGCATCCCATGTTCTTAATCTTTCTATTGTCGAGCGCATAGATGCATCTAGAATTTGTCCACTAGCATCCCTGTTAGTTCTTCCAATAATTGTGGAAAGTCCCATATCATGAACAGCCAAAGAAGTAGGAGCACCTGTTCTTGCTTTATTATCTTTTTCTTCAACTCTAAATGTACGCCATTCTGGACTTGTGGTATCTTGAGCCTTATCTGTGATTACCGTTCCGCAATTGCCGCAAATTACTTCCCCAGATTCAACGTCTGTAATAACGTTCTCATCTTTAAGGCATAAGTAACATACTATAGGAGGAACAATGGGTTGCATGGGGTATAAGACTTCCTATCTTATAGTTGCATCATGTCCTTATAAAGTACGTGAATAATGGGTCTATTAGAAATGATTATGAAACTTCTTATTTCTTAAGAAAATCTCATATCCTATTTACCATACAGTTCAACGATAGAAATCATCTAATACTAGATGGTAACCGTTATTAAATTGCAAAAATAATAGGTGCAAACGTACTTAACCGCTTTACACACCAATACTCCCTCCTTCCTCTGAGCCAACTTTTATATTAGATCAGCATTCATAGTTTTTTGATAATAGCAGAACTAAGAATTGATAATTGATTCTATCTATTAGTAAAGATTATTTTTTACTTCATATGTTAATCGAGTAATGAAGTCATGAGAAAAAACTCGAACAAAGGCTTTAAATCCAACTCGTCTACTTCTCATTAAATTGCTTGTGCTAATAACTTCTTTACTTGGCTATTGTAATTGGATTATTGAATACTGATAAACCTGGCTGCTTCTTACGGTCACCTTCTCTCAAAGAGCCTGTATCTACCGGAGTAAACCAGTTTTCAATGATACCAGAATTATAGCTTTTTCTTGAAGGTCATCTCCAGCAATAAAAATCGCACGACAATTCTCTTTTAGATAGTTCTACATTACCTTTGGCAGATAGGTTTCTATAATCTATTATTATATGCCTTAACAACCCGAGCTTCAAGGATTTATTTTCCAACTTCTTCACTTGCTGTTATACCTTTACCAAGATCGATCATCTCGAAATTTTCAGAATATGAATTCATCTCGTTTATTACAATTTTACCATTGAATACTTCAGGTAGAGATAATTCATAATTCTTTTCTATGGTATTGCAAGGCAAGTAACAAACCTTACCTAATTCTACGGTATACTCTGAAGCAAGAATACTACTATTCCATCCTCCGAGAGATTCTACAAAATCTTCAAGTGTTTCTTTTCATCTTGAATCACTAATTGCTAGTTGATCCAGCATTTACAAGTAGTCTACCTAACATTTCGCCTAATTTCCTGAGCCAATAATTCCTATTTTA
Source organism: Nitrososphaeraceae archaeon (assembly GCA_035639375.1). Lineage (GTDB taxonomy): Archaea > Thermoproteota > Nitrososphaeria > Nitrososphaerales > Nitrososphaeraceae > JAJNBK01. The sequence goes on along the minus strand of DASQYF010000344.1, from coordinate 31,959 downwards.
CATTTCTCATTTATTGTGGTAACTATAGTTTAGTAAGTGTAGTAGTTGGAAAGTTTACATTTAGTTACCAGATAACTATTGTGATAGTAAAACAGGAAGGTGTATACTTTCAATACTGAATAATATTTACTTTTCATAATAAATTGGATTGTTGCTATATTGATCTCATACTATTAGACTATTGATTACAAAATATTAAATATGTATACATTATAGATAACAAATTTATTTCAATGGGAATTTGTAAAAAAGAATGAAGATCAAGTATCACAATTTTTAAAAGAATTCGTCTATGAACCTCTATGAATTTATCCTTTAAAATTAACCCTATTGTTCTTCCAATTTCTTTCTTTCTTTGAAGAATAAGGGATTGAAATGATTGTACGCCGTATCATTGCAACTTCTTGATCGCGTCGACATTCAGTCTTGCTATTTTCATTTTACCAATCATTACACCAGCTATTGTTCTACTACTAGACCAACTATTCTAAACAGACCACATCATTCTACTCATCAGTCTAAGAAATAGATATCTTGATTCAATGAATTATTGTCCAAAAGGATCTTGTTGTCTTTATTACTCCTTCATTCTGTTATATGCATACTATCTTATTCTCATCTCGAGTTTATCCGATATCTGCAGCCATGTCGATGCCATTCTTCAAAGAAAGGTTAAGGCGTCATGTTATGCTAAAGCAGCATCAGTTCAGATAATATGTAAATAGATTATCTTTTGATTTTATCGGTGTTAATAGCATGAAATACAAAACGAGAGAGTCAGTCTGCTGCTGTTGCTTATCCTGATAATAGTAAGCGGAATTATTGAGTCACAGCAATAGTTCAGTGATAATACCCTTTTTTTGAGTAAAATAATTCCTCTGTCTGAAATAAATCTTGTATATCACTAGGCAGAGCATCTTCTTGAATAGATGCTTTTCCAACGGCAAAATCTTTTAAGAAGTTATCGCCTACTATTCGTGCTAACTTATTTACTGGATATAAATAGAGATTATCTACCCACGAAGGATAGGACGGCCGTACATATCTGTATGACTCTGTTAGCTTCATGGTAAAATACCATGCTAAGCCTTCTCTAAGCTGCTGCTTATGTTCTATGTTTATTATTCCATGTAATAGTTCATGTAGATAATGGCCGAATTTCGCTATATCAAACCTTATAATGATCTCTTTCAAAGAGTAATCAGTGATCGCAACAGATCTAGTATCATCATATATTTTTAAAGGTGTCCCAAGTCTTCTGGAAATAAATTGAATTTCCATTTCCCAGTCACCCCGGCATATTACTATATCAAATGATGTTCTAACACCAAAATATTTATCAATAATACTATTTGCATTGTCAATTAATGCCACCACTCTTACGATTTCTTCCTTAGTGACTTCCGTAAGAAATGTTATACCATAGGTTGAGTTCACTATATGCGACATATCTACAGCGCTACTTCTAAGACTTTATAATTATCAAACAAAGCAATAAATTTTATTATTCTTTATTATTGTGTATAATGATTAGATAGGTATATCTGATTATCAGTTATTTGAAAGTCTAATATTAAATATCATTAGGAATAAATTGTAATCTAAAATTTAATATAATGTGGAATCAATCAATTTGCAGTTGGAACTTAAGGAAGAGTCAATTAAGATAAGTGCGAACCTATGGCATGGTGTATTAGCGGATAAAACATTTGAGGGAAAAGATTGTTATATGCAAATGCTAACTTTTATTAAACAAGCATATCCTAATAATAATTATCTTACTGCAACCATAGTTTTGAAATAATAATTCAAGAAAACAATATTTACTAGATTTTCTCAATTTATTTAGACAATGATAGGTGCTCATAGAGATGATAGTAAAGTCAAAACAAGTCAAATAATAATAGTCACGAGATACACACGTGAATTCGCATGTTATGAACGTATATTCAGTTAATATTATAATATTCTCTCTTTGGTCAAGAAATCATCAGTTGTATTAAATATTGGAATACGTTTTTAGTAATTCTTATATTCTCTGCCATTCAAAGTGCATCGATCATTCTTATCATTCTTCTATAACTCAGGATCTTTTATATTATTATCAAAAACCATTTTTTTGAGGAATGTTCTTGTTCTTCTTCTAATTTTCTTTGACATTCTTTGTCTATTTCTGTCAGTTTGTCTTCTTATAAAAAATATATATTATATTTGATTATCTTCTTGACAGTGAACTAAGTATAACTTCTTCTATTTCTCACTGTAGCATAACGTTATCTGCTATATATTCGCAAGTATATATAGAGTAGCAAGTAATAATATATTAATGGGTGAATTGGGTAATTGACTCAAGCTCAGGAGAGCATCAACCTATGGGACATGAAAGGGATGAAGTGCTGCCCAATAGATAACACATTCAAATTAATTGGCAAAAAGTTTACTGTTCTAATAATTCGTGATATGATGAAAAATAAGACAAGATTCAATCAATTTCTTGATTCTATAGAAGGAATCAATCCAAAGATACTTTCTGCTAGGTTAAAGGAGATGGAAAAGACTGGCTTAATAAAAAGAAAGGTATATTCTGAAATACCAGTAAGAGTTGAATATTTTATTACAGAAAAAGGAATAGCACTGAAACCCATCTTGGATCAGATGGCCTCATTTTCTATACAGTATTGTTCAAGAGATGTGTTTAAAGACGGAAAGCCAAGAACTTTGTCTCAGACATATTTAATAGAGAAAAATAGATCTTAGATTCATTCTAACAAGCTTACAGTCAAGATAATTGTTCTCGCTATTACAGAAGGTTCATTTACTACGAATTCGTCGCTTATGAATTAGAATATCTATAGGTCCTATTCAAATATGAGAATTTACTATAGATAATGGTGTTTGTTAATAGTTGGACACACGCAAATCAAAAAGTATTGCAACCACAAGTGCTGAAATGCACCTGATTACTGGATAATTATTCCTATGCGTATTTAGGATTCAATTCAAATAAACAATCTTTATTAAAGAATTTAAAGACTGAACTGACACTAATATCAGAAGTAATAGACCTAGAAACACACAGACTATTTTCACGTGCTAGATGATTCTTGAATTAGTAAAGACATATAGAAAATTAAAATACTTTCAAGCTGTTAAATTGCTAGCAATATATTTTATACTCTAGCGATAATATTGTTTCATGACTATTCAAAATAAAAAAATAAAAAGCAACCTTTTAAATAGTGATGTTAAGGACTATTCAATAGAAACAAGTAGCATTAGCACAATATTTAACAATATGGCAGACTCTGGCGGTTTTGAATCAAGAAATCTTTCTGATGGTGTTAATATTCTACTAAGAATGCAAAATGAATCAAAGTGTACAAAATTTCTTTCCTTTGTAGGCGCTCTGATTTCTACAGGCGCTAGAGGAATTATACGAGATATGCTAAGAAAAAAAATGTTTGATTGCGTAATCACCACCTGTGGAGCTCTTGATCATGATATTGCAAGAACATATGATAAGTATTATGCAGGTGATTACAGATTGGATGATATCATGCTCCTTAAGAAAAAAATTCACCGCCTAGGCAATGTACTTGTTCCGATGAAAAACTATGGACCTCTTATTGAAGAAAAGGTACAGGCTTGCCTAAAGGATATGTACAGTAATAGCAGTAAACGTGAGGTTTCTACTTATGAAATTGCAGACCATATTGGAAGTATGCTTGATGAATCGTCATTTTTGTATTGGGCGCATAAAAATAAGATCCCTGTTATAGTTCCAGGAATAGTTGATGGTGCCGTAGGTAGTCAAATCTGGTTCTTTAGCCAACATCACAAAGATTTTAAGATCAATATTCTTAGCGATGAAACGATGTTATCTGATCTCGTTTATGAAGCAAAAAAGTCTGGGGCATTTATCATTGGAGGCGGAATTTCAAAACATCATACTTTGTGGTGGAATCAATTTAGAGGCGGATTAGATTATACTGTATATATTACAACTGGCCCAGAATGGGATGGAAGCTTAAGCGGTGCCCCTATAGCGGAGGCGATTTCATGGAGCAAAGTCAGGACAAGAGCTAAGCAGACAACCATCCATGGCGAAGCAACCATCATGTTGCCGTTCATGTATGCAGCGTTGCTAGAAGCAAAAAAAAATTAATCTGGCCGAATTATTCAAATTAAAATGGATTCAGAATAAATCTCTAATTTTATTCAATACACGATGTATTGCCATAGTAAAGCAAGTGGTCTTGATTGAAAAAAGCTGGAAGGGTACAAAGTCAATAAAATTTTTCCTATATCATACATTTAAGAATCAAGGATAATAGTCAAAGTAGCACAACAAAAATAAGAATACACTTAATCAAAGCATTATTAATGGTATTGCCTACAATAGTAGCTATGATTTTAAATAATATTTCGGCTGGCTAAAGTTCATTATCGGCATCAGGGATATATTGAGTTTTAAATATATACTATCTATTGCATATTATTATCGCTATACATATCTAGTGTTTAGATCTCCACTTTGTATCACAAAAGCCATATCAATTCTATTAAATAGCATCCATAGTAGAATCCTTCTCGGGAAGAATATTGAAATTCTTGAGATGATTTGAGGAGGATTGTGAAAGAGCTGTGTCTTAATTATTCTTTGAGTAGTATTAACTAGAGCTCTTTTGATTAGATCAATCAACTCTTGTAGTGTAATGCCCATCCACATGTTGGGATAACGATATTGCATTTTGCAGTTTATTTTCTTCAGTCAAGTTGTTTTAGTCGATGTTTTTTGAGCATATTAATCATTATTTACCTTATAGATTAAAACGCCAAAGACAAGACCTGGATTGTCTTTTCTGAAACTATCTGAGGAGTATACTAAGCGTAATGGTTGATTCTCTTCTGTATTGTCTGGATACTTAATATTCTTTGTATAGAGGGCAATACTGCCAGGCTGATATTGTGGTTGGATATTTGTCAGAACTCCTTTCTGAAATGAAGCATAAGAAACAGGTGTAAATGGTATCAGATGACCCAGAAGAGTACTATTCCAGAATTGGGGGGTTGGAGTAAAACCATCCTGTTCTAGATAATTGAGCTCGTTGAATCCGCCTATCCTAATGAACCACTGCTTCTTGCTTTCATCGCCTCCATTTCCCAGTGTGTAAAATGAAGTTCCATTGACTCCACCATATCTTTGTCCTACTACATAAACTAAAATATAGTCTGACTTCAAATCCTTAGCAGTTTTAATTCCTTGTTCTTCATCTTCCATAAACATTTTAGCCAGAGTTTCAATACGTGTTTGATTAATAGTTGCATTATCTGCCAAACTAGTTCTATTGCCCAAGGTTGTTATCCAATAACCGTAGTCCCACCATGCAGCAATTACTGCGTCTTTTGGAGTATTCTTTGACATCCAGTCCAAGGCATCTATCCAGTCATTAGTTTGTAATCGATAACCAGTTCCTCCGTTAGCTATCGATGGAGGTACATCAGCAGAGCTTAACCAATTAGAGTTTTGGGGATAGAGTATACCTCTATAATCTAACAATGGAATTGAAAGCATAAAAATTATTATCACAACATATGCAATCCTAATAATTCCTTTTATTGGCGTCTGGACTTTACCATGGTCAAACCTTTTCTTTGATTTAGCAGACTTAATTGTAGTTGACCTTGATGTTGAATGTTCCCTATATTCCAGGATACTCCTTGTCACCTCATAAAGTCCTAAAGAAGCCAGTACAATGATTCCTATTGATGAAAATACCATTAACCTGGCGAAGGTCGCACTAACATAGACTCCCGTAATTCCGATAATTAATGCAAATACCGACATATCGTCCCTACGTTTGAATGCTATCCACGCTCCAAAACCCGCGAACATTAACAAAATTGAATAGTCTGTGAAATAATCAACAAGTGTGGGTGTAAAGTGTTCAGCTACTGATTCAACAAGAGGATTTTGTGATGATAGAAACGGGTTAATTGCATTAAGATATCTAAAGGATGAAGAATAGTATGTCCCTGCTACAAGAAAGCTGATTGCAATTGTAATAAATGCAATCAAAAGAAGTAGAGTATTTCGGTTCACTGTTCTTGGCTGACTTAATTTTTTCAAGAAGTTTGCAATAATCAAAAATGCCGTACCACCGATCAAAGCAATACCAGGCAAACCCAATACGAAAGATATTCCAGGTCTTGGAAACGCTCCAGCTGATACTAAAGTAAATATTGTAAATACTATTGCAACATACATTGGGAGCTGTATATCTCTTCTAAAGAAAGGAAGACAAATAAAGAATATTGATAGTGGAATGCTGAAGTATTGAACTCCTCCCCACGATGCATTAGCAAGCCCAAGTAAAAGCCCTCCTGTTACAGCCTTAGCAATTGCATACTTTTTTTCACGGTGTTTGATTGCAGAAATAAATAGATAAATTGAAAGCAGCCCAAAGAATAATCCTAAGGGTTCTGATTTGAACCATCCTAGATTTCCTCGCTGGATTATAGAGGGGGTGAATGCAAAAAGCAGAGCTGCAAACATGCCAGCCGTGGTTCCACCTAATGTTCGTACAAGAGCAAAAACGATTATTGTAGTTAGTGAACCGAGGATTACGGGTAGAATAATTGTAAAATCTAGCAAAGACATACCGCTACCAAAGATCAGATAAAGATAAGCGGCAACTATGTGTAGACCTGACTGGGAGGTTTTAGGTATGTCGCGTCCCTCTGGATACCATGACATTGTGTCATGCCATTGCCAGTAGTCTTCTATGCCATTGTCGACAATGAATTTAGTAGCACGATAATCAAAATAAGGATCAAATTCGTTAAGATAGAATCCATATTTTGCTGGATATGATCGCATAATGAATGCTGTAGAAAATGCAATAGCTAAAACTGCAATTATTAATAGATGTCTTGTATGGAATTCAAACCCTCCTGTTCTAAGAAGTGTCTTACTGCTATCTAACATAACGATCAAAATTTATATTTCTTCCTCTTTTTTAAGGTACTGCCAATAAATAATAGAGTAGCATATAGAAGGATTGTTTGATATATAGATATGCCCAATGAACTAAACTTAATAGATTATCAAATTCCTTTTATCAATAATAAGCATTTGAATAACAATCTGAAATTACTATCCAAAGAAAAATAAGGATATAATCAAAAATCAAACAATAACTGGCTCCATCACAAGAGACACTTAAAACTTATTTTCTAAGGAAATTATGAATAAGAGCATTAGAATATGATCACAAAAGAAGAGGAGAATGATAGTCAACTAACATATCACAAGAATGATCATTTAGATGATCACTTCTTGGACTTTGACTTCTCTCCTTTCTTTGCAGACTTTGCTGCTTTTTTCTTTGCTGCCATTTTCAATTGTATAAAAAAAGGAAATCGTATTTAAGTCTTTAAAAAGAATGAAGTAGTTACATTTTCTTTCTTAATCTTTTTTAATTATTCACGATCTAAGATTTTTGTTTCACATATCTTAACAAGGTCTCTAAATCTTTCTGCGTCTTTTTCTGTTCCAACTATTGATCCATAATGCATCGGTATTACAAGCTTTCCTGGTTTGATAAGATCATTTACTGCCTGAGCAGCCTCATCCGATGTCATAACGTAGGTACCGGAGACAGGAACAAGTGCAATATCGACATTTACAGATTCCATTTCAGGAATTACATCTGTATCACCAGCATGATATATTCGTTGATTATTTATTGTAAAAATGAATCCGACTTTCTTGTCATCTTTTGGATGAAATTTTTTATTTGTATTGTATGCAGGGACGATTTCAATTGGAATATCTTCGATCTCTAACTTATCACCTGGGCTTACATTCTTTAATTCTTTTACTTTTAATCCTTTTAATTGTTCGATGCATTCGTCTGCTGCGACTATAGAAGTATTATGGCTAATAACATGTTTTAAATCTTCTATACTTAAATGATCAAAGTGATTATGAGTAACCAGAAGTATATCTGCATCATTTTTATTCAGCTGCGCCTTTTGTAGTTGAAACGGATCGATATAGATTGTTTTTTTGTTATAACTAACTATTCTAAATCCATCATGACCCGTCCAATGAAACTGGATACCTTCGTAATCAAACATATTGCTAATCTACTCCTATATTACAATAAGTAAATTTAAATCTGTTCATTATCTCTACTATTTGCAATCAAGAGTCGGTTGTTACTAATCGTAATTACTAGTATTTTATTTTTGATCAATCTTTTCCTCAAATCAGTGTCGATAGTTGCGGTGGCACAGTTGTGCTTAATTGCATATTCAATTATTGCATCATCAACATGCCGGGATGTTTCAATTTCAATCACTTTAAATCTGGCTTTTGAAATTTCAATAGCCGTTTTCGCTGTCATGGAACGCTTGGGGCCTGCCTTCTGATGTAAAAGATTCAGCTCTTCAATTACAATAGTGGGAACCAAAATATTTAATTTGCCTATATGTCTTTCCACTTCATCAAACTTACTAATAGGCCTAGAAACAAGAACCATTAAAAAACTGGTATCGCACAGAACATCCATTTACTAAACTGTCACACCTGCGCCGATCAGTCGCCACCTGTCGGCTATTCTTCTGCTAATCGCTACCCTGCTCTTCGGCAAGAGGCATATTGGTTTTTTTAATTTTATTTCAATCTTGATGTCTTTTGAATTTGTAACAGTTCCAAGGGTTGCTGCAGTACCTATGTTCAATCTCAATGATTCTCTTGTCTTCACTGGCTCAACTTTGACCATATCCTGTGTACCCACTGCTGTATCAAAAAGATGGACTTCTACAGCAATGTCTTCCACATCTTTCGGTAGAGTGTTGGGTTTACCAACAACAGAGCCAATCACGGAATCACTTTTTATAAAAGTTGGATCTAATTTTGTTCCAATAGCAACAAGTCCTCCTGGTCTTACTTTTTCTACCATACCAGCTCCTGTCCCAAGTGTAGCAATAGTAGAATTAATTGGTTCGTATTTACTCTTCTTTTCATCTAAAAAGCCTGGGCGAATCTCAATTTCATCTCCGATTTGAAATTCTCCTTGGACCAAGGCTCCACCAATTGCTCCTCCTTTAACTTGTTTTATTGGAATACCTGGCTTGTTAATATCAAATGATCGTAGAACATGCATTATAGCTGGTGCATTCTTAGTCCTAACAGGTGTTTTGATTGTATTTTCAATCGCCTCTATTAATGCATCAATATTGAGCTTGTGTTGCGCTGACACGGGAATGACAGGAGCTTGCTCTGCTATACTCCCATTTACAAAATTCTTGATCTCTTCATAATTATCACGTGCTTTTTCATATTCAGTTAAGTCCACCTTATTCTGAACAATTACTATTTGATGTATTCCGAGTACTTGAAGTGCCAGAAGATGCTCTCTGGTTTGTGGTTGTGGCACCTTTTCATTTGCTGCAACTACAAGAATTGATCCATCCATCAATGCTGCTCCGGATAACATATTTGCCATCAAGCTCTCATGCCCAGGTGAGTCGACAAAACTTACAACTCTTATTAACTCACTCGGTCCTCTGCAATTAGTACAAGTTGGCTGCGTGGAGTAGCAAACTGGAGGCGGACAGTTTGGACATTTATAAAATGCTGCATCAGCATAACCTACTTTAATTGTAATGCCTCGTCTCAATTCCTCGCTATGAGCGCTAGTCCAGATACCAGTAATGGCTTCGATTAATGTCGTTTTACCATGATCTACATGACCCGATGTACCTATATTGATGCTTGGTTGGTAACCAAATTCCTCGATATACCAGTCTGGTAATGTTTCCTTCCAGTGCAATAATGATCGTAAATTTCAGGGGGATATTAAGGTAATTGCCTTAAAGATTTTATTTATTTTAAGATAATTAGTTACATAAATCTAAAGAAATTTAATATAATTATATCTATTATTTCTTTACATCTGCAACTTCGGTGGTATCTGAAGTTCCTGCTTTTTCTGGTATATTGCCTTCCACTAGGACACAGTTCAATTGATATATCTCCTCAGTGACCATGTTTCCTCTCATTAATTTTCTTATTCTATTTCCCTCAGTAGTATTCTTCATCCCAACTCCTCTAGAAAGTAAAACATACTTTTTCACTCCGCCATGTACATCCGGACGCATAGGAGTTCCTGATTTGTCACTTCCACCAGTAATCTTCATCTTTCCGCCTGCAATGCCGATAACAGAAGAATCAATAATTTCCCCAATCTTTGAACCCAGCAATGGATTGGCGGCCCTATCTTTCAATTCTTGAGAAATACTCTTGCCTTTGTTATCAGAAACAACAAGTTTAAATTGAGCCATATTAAGTCCAAGCATCGTTATATCTTTATTAACCTTTGCAGGATTGAAAAGAATATAAAAACCATGCCTTACATTAAGTTATTATGAACGTCAATGAGGAAACTTCTGGCAGGAATTCAGTAGAATGTCCTCGCTGTGGATTCATAATGACACCTATTCAAGTTTGCCATCTGCGTTGTCAAAATTGTGGTAATGAACTTACATGCTCTGACAAAGGCAGCTTCTGGTAATACTACGAAAAAATTAATGCACCGCTCCTGATAATGAATATAATCATTCTGCTCTTTTATTGCTAAACTAATCTTCTTAAACGCCACTTTCTAAATTTCCACATGTCTATTTAAATCGACTCGTGTAACGCGACGGTGTTATATTGGGCGCCTATCCCAGTTCATTTGAAAATCATCAGTTATACTTACTGCTCTATCTTTCATAATCTCCACATACTCGTCATATCTTGCTCGAAATCCACAATATTTGCAATTTACTTCAAGCATTTCCTCATCGACTTCAGCTCTTTTATCACACTGCGGACACTTTGCTTCAAGCACCATAATATGTTATTTATGATAAATAGGATATTAAGATTAATCATCATGAGATACACCTTTTCAAAGTTTATAAGATTCTATTGATTTAAAATAAGAAAAAAATAAAAAATGTAGCATTTTCTTTATATATAAAATAGTACTACAGGTTATTCGATGAATCCAATTTCTGCAGAAATTTTTTATATCCTATAATACATTTTAGAAAGATGAAATGCATTTACTAACAAATAAGTTTTTTTTGAACATAAATATTAAAGTCATATATTTTTATAAATCATCATGGAAAAGGTCTGTATGCCTCAGACGATAAAATTAAAGGAGTATACAATAAATCCAGCTCTGTTAGTAATAGATGTCCAAAATGGCTTTGTTAGTAAAGGTGGTTCATATGATCTTTTAGGCATGGAAACTTTACACTATAGAGAAATTATTCCAAATATAAGCGACCTAATTAATTTATGTAGAAATGCTGGAATTCCAATTTTCTATACTCAAGCTGTCAGGGAATCTTCTGGCATTGATCTTTTAACTAGGAGTCATAAAATTTTACCGAAATCTCGTGAAGAAAGAATAAAGAAAAAGCCGATTTGTGTAAGGGAAACATGGGACGCAGCAATAGTTGACGAAATTAAGCCTGCTGAAGATGATCATGTAGTTATAAAAAGAAGGGATTCGGCGTTCCTCAATACCGAGATAGGGGTATGGCTTAGAAGTCTTAGCATAGATACACTCATTTTTTGTGGAATAGATACTTCAATATGTGTTGAGACTTCTTTACGAGATGCATTTAACATTGGGTACGATGTAGTTCTTATTTCTGATGCTACAGCATCTAGTAATAAAAAGCATTATGAGTCAACATTGGAAAACGTAAAAGGTTACTATGGAATAGTAATGGATATGAAAGAGTTGAGCCAGTATATGCCACAATCTCAACTTAGTCCAATAAACAATCGAACTATAATCTAGTATTTGGTAGAGATAAAAATAAAAAGATCATCTAAAAAAGGTAAAGGTCATTAGTTTATTTTTAAGTTTATAACTTCTCTGAAGCTAATTTTTTATATCTAAATCTCAGACTGTACAACTCTATTCAATATTAAAATCTAGCAGTATAAATTGTTACTATTACTATTAAATTATCGAAGAAATTAAAAAGACAACAAGAGATACATCTGGAACTCTTTTGATTACTATGATTATAGTGACTTCTCCCTAAAAGGAATAACATCAAGAAGACGAATGACTTACTATATTATTGGAAATCTTGATAGAAAGTTTTGAAGGACGGACAAAGTATGGAGACAATGATGGCAGCAACAAATTTAGAGTAAATTACAATGCAGTATACAGTAGAAGAATATGCTTTTCATTATTGGTGAAAAATTATATGAGAAAATGAGACAAGATTTGTAACTTGAACCTTAAATAACAACCGATTAATATCAGACCAATCCTATTTCTCTTAACTTTTGTGGCATATAAGTTTCTGCAAGGTACCTGAATCCATGCTTGAAAAATGCATCCAGTTCGCATTTCTCTTTACGTTTCAAGAACAGATTTAATTCTCTCTGCCATTGTTTGTCCTGTAACCATGGCTTTTTTTTCATATCATTAGCTCTATTCACATCTTCATTAGAGGCTGTTAGCCTTGCTACTTCTGGAATATTATATTCATAAATATCTGAAAACATCATACCAAGCACTTTTGCGTTTGGAGTGACTAATCTGTCACTATCATAACTCAGTGATTCGCTTCCTATCTTATACCGCAATGCAATACCAAGCCCCCACGGGTCGGCATCAGCAAAAATTACAACAGGCTTTTTCCATTCTTCATTGAGTGTCCTCACCATCATTCTCGTGGCTCTATCCGGCTCGCCGGAACCTGTCATTAAAATTGCATTATATTTTTGAATAAATCCAGATTTTCGGATATTATTCAGAACTGTATCTTTTTCTACTACCATTACAAAGTTTGCCTTTACATTAACGATTTCGACATCGCGGATATTAGTAGGAATTAATTGTGAAGTAGCTCTACTCCCAAGATTGCAATCAATAGTGTCGCCTCCTACGCGTAATGTGATAGGTCCAGAAATCATTCCCTTAGGCTTAGATGTAACCGAAAACTCTTCCCTTGGGACTCCTGTCAGCAATTCCAGTGCTTTGATGGCATCATCTGAATTTTCCTGTGTATTCCAAAATTTTTGTCTATTCTTCTCGTCTCCTACTGTACTCAGTGTAGCATAGTACATACCCCTAATAGTACTTTCCATTTCTTCGTCAAGCAATCTTCTGATAGCGTTCGCCATGACCAGATATTGCGCAAAGGTAGGAATTTTTTTTGTACTATCTGGGCTAACCTGAATCATTTTATTTCCTATAGTAAGCATTCTTTTTTCGTCAGACCAAATTGTATTATCATAACCAACTTTTGGAACATCCAAAATGGGCATCGTTTTTTGCATTAGGTCATCACTGACATCTCTCATGATCAACTTTATTTTCTTGGTCACTTCTTGATGGCGTTTATCAGATGCAGTCAATTATCTTCTTCTCTCTTTGGGTCTGTTGAAGGTATCTAACGTGATTCGACTTTTTGAGTCTATTTCTTTTTTATTAAACTTTTTAAATTTATTCTTATTACTGATTGTCTTGTTTACTTTATTTTTCTTTTCTCTGGAATCATTTTGGGATGAGTCTTGTTTTAAGATTTCATTTCCATTTTCTTTTGTCTTATCTTTTGCTTCTTCCTTAATTCTTTCTCCCGTTATTTTATCTGCTTTTGTATTAATTTCGGTATCCATACTCTCTCCTCTCCTGACATGTTTTTCCGCAAGTTGGGAAAATGCTTCTGAAAGTTTGTAGGGATCTACTCTAATGGACTCAGAAATTGCACTAATGATCAAAGGAATATAATGCTTGTATAGTCTCAGTCGGCTTTCTGCCTCTTTTATTCTTAACTCTTTGCGGATCTGAGCACTAACCTTTCGATATAAATCAGCTAAGCATGCTTTCATATATCGCTTCAAATCTCCTTCTGATGCTATACTTTCTTTACCAGCCGTCTTGTATGGAATTTTAGTCGAACAAATATGAAAAAAAATATGAATTGGAAGAAATTCCACAGCGCGATCAGATTTTGAATCGGGATTTGCAAACTGCTCTTTTACTTCCTTTTTAGAAATTCCCATTTTGTTAATTTCAACCTCTGAAACAACTTCTCTTGCAACATCAGACCCTTCATCATATAGCAGAGGAATCTTGTTTGCAAACCGATGCAATTTAAATGAACTTATGTCACCTCCGTAAGCTATTCCAGATTCAACTATGGTTGGTCGGTTGTTAACTACACATGTCCTAGATGAATATCCTGTCAGAACTGGTCGCAGTACCTTTGTAGATAACTGTTGTTGGGGTTGGTTATCTTGATTATCTGAATTAGCATATTCTTTATTTGTAACAATAGCATACTCCGAAGTCATCCCAGCAATTAGAATTTCTTCACCAATAGGGCTGAGATGATCAGTATTAGGTGTATGAAACTTTGTTTGTTTGCATACATTAACTACTTTGATCAATTCATGCTCATCATATTTATCAGCAACCTTAAGATCTACTTTTGATTTGGTTATAATTTCTTTAGCCTTTTCGCTAGAAAGCTTTTGGAACGAATTGCATAATACACCTTGTAAAGTTGTCTTTTGATTCATGAATCTGTTGATTGCCTTTTTCAGTGTTTTCAAGTCCATATCTCCAGGATGTGGCAAAACTTCCTTTGCTGGATGTGGCATTATCTCTGTTCTTCTTTCAAAGATAACTTTACCTTCATCAGTATCAAACGTCAAAATAGCGTATGGGTTTACAATGCTAGTCTGGCTAATGTAATCATAAATTTTATTCTTTGTAATGGGAGATAATCTTGCGCGCAATACAGCTTCGATTCTAAAACCATATTCATCTGGAATACGGCTCTCGCTAGGTTTAACCGCCTTCTTTAAAAGGACAATTGGTTTATTTGTGCCAATATCTGTTCTGAGTTCAAAGTAATATTCTGATCCTTCCTCCTCGTGTGTTTTTGTCCATACCTTTAGAGGATGATCGGTATCCTTTGTAGAAAAGGCAGCAATCATTTTCAAGCCGACACCAAATAGACCGCGTTGCTGCTTTTCAACATATTTACCTGAAGTCAAAAAAGAACAAACCGCTACTGGAACTTTATCTGAAGGAATTCCAATACCATTATCTTGACAACTAATGAGCCACATTTCATTTTCTGAATCTAGTAATCTTAATGACAATGAAATATTTGGTAAAATATGATTGCTTTCACAAGAGTCAAGAGAATTTTCGATCAACTCGCGAACAGCCATATAAAGAATACGCTCTCCAGTAAAGCCGGCAAGTGCAGAATTATCGACAAAGAATTCTGACTCAGCTTTCCTGTCATAGCGGATTTTTGCCTTTCGGTTATATGGAATAGCATTTACTGTAGTCTCTGAATTCATCTGTGATTGTGCAAGTTCAGCAGTAGAAGTCTTTTTCAAATATTAAAATTAAATCGGTAACTCAATTTAACTTTTTACAAGATTGAATTTAACTTTTTACGCCAAATTTCTTGACTAGAGAGATTATAACGGATCAATATCAAAATTGTGAACCATATGGGGTAGTAGCATTCTTTAACTCTTGTATTCTGACAATCTTCATCTCAATAAGAAATCGTTTCTTATTTTTTTGTATTACTATATAGTCAGAGCCAGATCCGACAACACTACCATTTACTATGTCCTTAAGCCTAATCATATATCACATGGTTAAAGAATCCTTAAGAGCTTTACTAATCGCAGAATTATAATTAGTAGATGTTAAATGACAATTCATATTCAGCCCGTCTTTTCATTTGCTATCATAACATAAAAAAGGTTGCAACAAGAAAGATTAGATCTTCTTATGATAATAGATCGTATTTCAGTGCACAACTCGACAGTAATCTAAAGTAAGAATACATTGAACAAAGACAGCAAAGTCGGAGGTAAGAATAATAGAAGGATTAAAGGTGCAATGCCATCCTATATACACATCGTTTCTTGAATTTTAATAACAAACAAATACCCTTTTCTAATATATAATGTGTCGATTCTTGAGTCACTTCGCTCTTAGCTTGACTATGTTTCTATGCTTTAACTGGATATGGATCTGCCATGTGCTTCTTCAATCGACACTATTATAGCATCCAAAAAAAGTCAGTATTGCCGCCTGCATAATGCCTTGTCTTCGCTGTTGATTTTGCAATTCATGAGCAAGTTTTAAACAATATTAGTACTCTGCTACACTGTGAATCAAAGTATAGTGCTGTCTACTCCAACTAAAATACCTAGTCTAGATGAGGAATGATATTTCCTCTTAGATGATGTCTCGAGAAAAAAAAGGACAATTATATTCTGTATATAGTATATATCAATGGTATTAATCTACAGCTTTTTCATCAGTGTAGTCTTCGTTCTGCTTCTAATAATTAGAATTTAGGCAACGACTATGTTAAAATATCATTAATTCGTCCTTGCTTGCTTGCTATCTTGATTTCATGGGCTATTCTTCTTCCCATACTCATGGGTTTGTCAAATATCAGTCCTGAATATGGCGAACCATCAAGATACAGATTTGTTCCTGCAACGATCCTAGCTGAAAACTCGAATGTAGTAAATTTTCCTTCTTTGTCGTATACACCCTCAATACAAAAAGGGCCTGTCATTCCTGGGGGAACAAGATGTCGTGCTGTTTTGACAAATCTTTCTCCCATAGCATAAACCTCCTCTAAAAGCGATTCCCTTAGAACAAGTGGAATATTCCCAATCACATTATATGTCGGTTGCATTTCTATAGCTAGTTGTTGTTTAGCGGGTATTCTACCCAGACCATCAATATCCGACTCATATCTTCTATCAACACCCATAAATTCAAGCACATTTGTAACCGGGGAATAAAAAAATTGCAGATAAGTTGGAACACCGTTTACATATTCCTGTATGTATAGATCATCTTCATTCTTAATAACTTCCCTCTCGATCAATGTTTTTGCACCTTCTTCGAAACTTTCCCTATTCCAAGCTAGGAAATAGCCGCGACCGCCGGCTGCTCCGTGCAGTTTGACAATACAGAGTCTTTCAATATTCTCTTTTGATTCTATATATCTTGGTGTATCCAATAATGCATCCTGCATTAGTTTTTGTTTTAGCTTTCTATCTGCTTCCCATCTTATGATCCATTTGTTTCCAAAAAATGGCGTAGTAATCTTTTCGATCTCTTCTCTGCTCATATAAGCAATCATGCTTCCATGCGGAATGATGATCGAATTAGTTTCTTTGAGATGTTGTTGACATGTTTCATTTGAGATCTCATTAAATTTGTCAACAACTATCATATCGTCGATGAAGTTAAATCTTTTATACAGTCCAAGACGTCTTTTCTCACATATTAGCAATGTACGGAAGCCTTCGTCTTTCGCACCTTTTAATATCTGGAGTGAACAATGCGATCCGAGAGTGGCTATAGAATATTTTTTTTCCGTTTTTTTTACCAATATGCACATTCACTATATTGAGGGTGATTAAAATACTTCGAAGGAATATTATTTTATATAGCCATAGCCATCATAAATATATTAACATGGTCTATGCAGATAATATACATTTATACAATGATTATTGTAATTTTATATATTTTGATTATGACATTTATTATCATTGAATAAACTCTTCGATGATATAAAACAAGTTAAATGCCATTCGGTCATACATGGTAAGAATAAAGATAAAGACTCAAACCAGTGATTGCCATAAATAGATAAGCAAAAAATGTCCACAATAATATTTTACTTTGAATCAAGCATTTGAGTTAGAAACGATATAAAAGATGATTTAAGAGAGACGTAGTTGAGATACTATCTGAAAATTCAAATCAATGGAACGTATTATTAAAGATTATGATCTTGACTTTTACGTTCTTCCGCCCCCGGTTGAAGTTATAAATTCTGCAATTAGTTTAATTGCAAAAGCTATCCCTCCTACAACAGCCATACCAAGAAGCACTAGACGAAGGTGTGTAAGATAATCATCTTTGCTCGTCTTCTTAGCCAATTTCATTGTCTGAATGATTTGTATGACTTTACGCTGCACAAATGCCAAAAGATTCACTTGAAATTCTTGGATGCATTATTTGAACTTACTGGATTAAAGTCATTATAATTATACTATATAATAATGGTAATATTGTATAGTTATGATAGCATAATTAAACTTATAATAGTAAAAGGTGCTAAAGTATCATATTTAGATGACTATTTGATATATAATCACAGCCATGAGTTATTCGGCAAAAGAGAAATCATTTTTTATATATTCTCTTAAAATGAGCAATGGTCAGTTGTGTTCTTTTATCTTGATAGTGTAGGCTGAACTGCATAAACTGGTTCCTTCTCTGTTCTCTGCATTTCGACAAATGTTTCAGTATTCTGAATTCCTTCAATTTTGCCAATTCTCTCGATTACTATATTGTGAAGCTCCTCCAGGGTTCGTGCGTTTATATTAACAATCATATCGAATCTGCCAGTTACCTCCGACAATGATCTAACTTCTGATATCTTTAATAATTCCGAATGAATTGGCTCTTTTAGTTTGGGATCTCTATTAATGCCTACAGTCGCCTTCACATTAATTCCTAGCATGCTTTCATTGATTATGACCGTAAATTTCTTTATGAGACTTCGTTTTCCAAGACGCTTTATTCTACTATAAAGCACAGATGCATTTACATTCAATTTTTTACTCAATTGAGGTACTGAAATACTTGCATCTTTAGTGAGTTCAGATAATATCCTCATATCCAATTCATCAAATCTTTGCAAATTTTATCCTATTTAGAGTTCGTGGCATAGATTAATAAATGTAGTTTTAAATATTTCATTAATTAGGCAAAAGAATCTCTAAACATCTAACCATTAGTAGCTGATTCTATTTTATTATTATATTATTTACTTCAGCAATAGAGGCAGGCGCTGAGAAATATAATAGAAATAGCAAATATTATATAATTTATAAAAGGATTATGAACAGATGTTCGGCAAAAGTCGAATAAAGCCAGGCGAATATGTTTTTGTGGTACAGGCAGATCAGAATTATAATAAACTTATCATCGGCATTGTCCTGGCTATAAATGGAAGCAGAATCCATGTACGCGGTTCATACATTCGTCCCATAGGCTTAATTGAACGCGTCAAACGAGGGCACACAGGAGATAGACCGAAAGAAGTTCTTACTAACCCTGATCCTAACAATTGCATCTTTATGCTAATAGACAGAGTTGAAACAGGTAGCTTTAATCAAGAAATTGACCAGCAGACAAGCAGAATAATATGGATAAACGAAAAGCGTTTCTTTGTTTTGGATGGATGGATAAGAGAAAATCTTCCAGACATGTTTGCAGATGTACTAAGAGCAAATTCTGAGAAAGAACGTTTGCAAGCACGAACCATACTTTTGGACAAAATGAACTCATTATATGAAAAGGATCTTAAAGAGCATCTTTATGCTGTAGCGAGAAGTACGAAAGTATTATAGTTGTTTGAAAGTTTTATATTATGGTAATTAGAGAATCTTTTGAGCATGGAATATGTATATGCTGCTTTACTGTTGCATAAGTTAAAGCAAAATATAACAGAAGATAACATTGCGAATGTTATAAAGGCCACTGGAGTTGCGCCTGATGATGTTAGGGTAAAGGCTCTGGTCGCAGCATTAAGTGAAGTGAATATTGAAGAAGCCCTAAAGGCAGCACCAATTGCATCAGCCGCTGCTGTAGGAGCATCATCGTCTACGGCATCAACACCGCCGACAGCTGACGCAGCGCCAAGAGAAGAAGAGGAGAAGAAAGAGAAGAAAGAAGAAGAGGCACTGGAAGGACTCTCATCGCTTTTTGGATAGATCTTTCAGTAAACAATTTGTTAAATTTATAATTTGTCATAATCATCGGTAATTATTATCAAGCAGAAATATTCTGAAAACATCCAATTATCTTAAAAGTAAAGCTTTTCTGTAAATCACTAAAATTAGTAAGGTTCGTATCCCCTTTTTTTTGCTTCATTTCCCACTGTCAGGGCTTTAGACTGAGCCATAGGAATGACAAGTCCGATCGTATCTTTTGAGATGTACCCTGATTCAGAAGATAATGCTGTTGCTTTCTGATGAGCTTTTAGCAGCAATGGTACGATAGTTTCTGATGTAATATATCCTGCTTCCATTGCTAATGCAAGAGCTTCTTGAAATGACCTTGACATTTCATTATGGTATTCCTCCAAGTTTATTTTTAGATCGCTTTCTCTTAATACCAACCCTGCAGCAATAGCAAAGTTAAGAGTAATTCCTGCTTCAATAGGCTTAATATTGAGCTTGCTCATTAAAGAAGCAAGTTTTTGTGAGATTACCTCGCCTTGCCTAGCGATCACCGTGTCCCTGCTTACCCATATACTTCCCTGATCTATCTTTGTTGGAACATTTGCTTCTTTAAACTCCGAGAGAACCGGCCCTGGAGTTATCCCCGTATTGCCTGCAGGAATTGAGATTTGCTTGGACGCAATGTCTCCTCCCTTGGCTGGCAACAATACTTTATTCTGGTCAAAGATCAGATTTAATTTAAACGGACTAATTTGTGTAAATATTAACCCACACTGTCCTTCTAATTCTTTGCTTAGACTTTCTAATCCACGTACATCTTTTATTTTTTCGAATGCTCTTTGTGCAACCTTATTCTTGATTATTAAAATCTTTATATCATTTCTTAATTTTTTTCGAATCATCATTAACTGAGTGGCCCGAACTTTGGTCATCTTTGAAAGTGCAATAACATCATAATTTCTAGGAAGTTCTTGTAGTTCACTATACATTATACGTTTCTTTTTTGGATATCTTTTTCCCTCGGTTCTTAAAATCTCAGATACCATTCTATTATTCAGCCTTTTTTCTCTGGTCTTGCTCATCTTTCAATGTCGTCAGCTTAGCTGGCTTACCCATTGTAAACTTTATCAATGCATTCCGGATATTTTTTTCTCCTTGTGGAAGTTTTTTCTCGACAGCTGAGATTACAGCACTAGCATTTGTTGTAAGTTGATCGTCATCCATTTTTTCATCGCCAATCTTGGCAGATACATTTAACTGATTCTTTGCTCTTACACGAATGGAACCTCTGAAACGAGTAGCAATAGCTTCTATCGGTGCTCCATATGGCAGTGGTGTTGGCATTTTTCCTTTCGGTCCCAAAAATTGTCCCAATGAGCGACCGACAGTTGCCATATACGCAGCATCAGACACAAAAAAATCATGTGCTTTTACTAATTTGCGTGCTTCTCTCTTATTTGTGCCCAATCTGTCCAGTTCTTCTGGTTCTATCACCCTGTCAATTTCGGTTTTCCGAGCTCGTGTGCCCATGTCGCCAGAAGCAATAATGCAGATACTCGCTTTACGAGAAGGCTTATTTGGTAAATTTACCACCTCATTAAGACTAAAACCTTTTTTTACATCTATTTCTTTCAATACAAGTGTTAATTCAACTGATTGATTAAAATTGCGTTTAGTCGCTTCGTCTCGCGCAAGTTTTACTAGTTCTCCAAGTCGACTATCACGTACCATGTCAATACAAAACCTGAATAAATAGAAAGCCACTTAAAATCGTTTACAAATAGATAGAAATACTATTTACATTAATCCTATAACAAATAACATAATATTAAAGATCTTAGAGTGGCGGGCCCGGTGGGCTTCGATCCCACGACTTCCGGCTCTCCTCAGGAGTTTAGAAGGCAGGCGCTCTATCCATGCTGAGCTACGAGCCCGCTTCGCAGAACTAGGCTACTATCTATGTTATTCGCAAATGGCTAGCATGGCTAGGAGAAAAGTTGAATTAGCCTGTATAAAATGTTTAGTCTTTGAAGCAACTATATGAAGTCAAGCTTAGTGCATTTCATATCTTAATTTATGCTAGAAGGTCATATAGTAGTTTTGAAAAAATCGTATAAAAGACATTTAAATATAAAATTCATTATATTTAATAAAGTATAATAACAAGGTAACCGTAATTTCTGATAACCATACTACAAAGTCGCGGATAGGAAGACCTTATATGATTATAGAATATAATTTCAAATATAATGATAAAATCGATAAAACGTATTTGCAAAGTAGAATGTATGATACGTCTACTAAAAAACAGCAGCTGCTACTGCTTCCAATCAAGATTACCAATGTATACTTTGAAATAATTAAACCGTCTATTGTATATCCTTACATGCTTTTCAGAAGAATATTGATAAAAGGGCAAGAAGCAGGGGGTTAAAAATAAATGATAAAGGAATCGTTAGTGCCAGATAAAACTAAAAATATTCAAGATATGCTAATTAAGGATGGTAAAACCATCGAAATCTCAATACTAATTGAAGATATCAAAGAGATTTATCGTAAATTAAATAAAACTAAAGCAATACTTCATGTTGCGAGTGATATCAAAGTCGGTAACACACCACATGAAGTAGTAGAAGAAACAAGAATGTACAGACTGCTACATTATCGGCCTCTATTCAGTAAAACTGCAAAAACACCAATAGTAGTTGTCTATGCTTTAATGAATAAGTCATATATCCTGGATTTGCAACCTGATAAGAGTTGGATTCGCAATTTATTAGCCCAAGGCTTTGATCTATACCTTATAGATTGGAAAGCACCAACAGAGGTAGACAAATTCGTTTCATTTGATGACTACGTCAACTGGTACATAGATGATTGTGTAGACCTTGTCAGAAGAAAGAATTCAGTCGACAAAGTAACTTTACATGGTTATTGCTTGGGGTCGACTATGTCTGTGATGTATACTGCTTTACATCAAGAGAAAATTAGGAATCTAGCTACCATCGCGCCAATAATTGATGCGGAAAAGGATACTACTGTCCTTAGTAATTTATCCAGACATTTCGATGCTAATAAAATGTTTGATTCTATTGGTAATTTACCCTATGAACATCTCTATGCATCGTTTTCGATCTTAAAACCATTCAAACAAGGAGTAAATAAATACTTTAACCTTGTTGAGAATATTGATAATGAGAATTTTGTTCATAACTTCCTTAGAATAGAGAAGTGGATTTATGATACACCGCCTATTGCAGGAGCAACGTTCAGGCAATGGATTGAAGACATACAACAGAAGAATCTTCTTGTCAACAATGAGATGAAATTAGGAAATGAGGTTATTGATCTATCAAAGATCGAGGTTCCGCTTCTCAATATAGTTGCAGAAGAGGATCATCTTGTATCTCCACAATGCAGTCTATCATTAAATGACTCCGTATCAAGTAGTGACAAAAGATTAATGCGCTTCCATACAGGTCATGTAGGTCTAATAGCCAGCAGCTATTCACAGAATAACGTTCTTCCAAAAGTTGGTCAATGGCTCAAAGCACGGTCACAATAGCCTGTTGAACTTGTTTGTTTGATTAACCCATAACCTACGACTAAGATAATAATTTTTACCAAATATTTAGGAGATTACTGCTCCTGGGCATTTTTTCGTTTTCTTTCTATTGGTATTACTATTACTTGAACCAAATCACCCTCTTCAATATTTAACGCTTGTCTCTCAGCTTCTGGGATAGAAATTCTGCCGCCAGTTTGAACATTTGTTTTGAACATTGCATAATAATATGATAAGCCCTGAAGCATAGACAAAAAGTTCTGCATGGTATCTTGCTGCATAGTAGAAAACTGTCTGACAAAGTCTCTCTGAACCTCGGTTCCTTTCTCCATTGCTTTTTTAAATGCATCAGCTGTATCATCCGCTCGAAGGATATCGCTCATTAAATGAATTGGTACTGTCATTTATTTAACGTTAGTGTTAAACTAATTATCTTAATCCCTAAGAAACTTTAATATTTCTCTATTGAATTCAATTGAATTTTCAACGTAAGGTGTATGTCCGCAATTACTCATTACCACAAGATTACTATGTGGTATTTCATTAATATATCCTTTCGAATATTGCAACGGTATCATTCTGTCATTATCACCCCATACCAGCAATGTTGGGGCAAGAATTTTCGATAGCCTACCGGGAAGTGCCGGCGAATCTCGAATTCCTAACAATGTTGACATAAATGCATATTTGGCATTTGGAAGTCTCATCCTGTTCACAAAATCCTTGATGGTATCTTCTGTAACAACACTAGGGTCATAAGCCATATCGGTAAATGCTCTAAGTGCATTTTCATAAGTGGGGTATAATGCAGCCATAATATATTGATCAAGATGATGGGTAGATGACTTCATCATTCCTGCCGGAGCAGCTAAAATTAATTTTTCTATTCTGTCAGTGTATCTAATTGCAAATTCTGTTGCTAAATGTCCTCCAAATGAAGAGCCAATTACATTCAATTTATTTATGTTTAGATTTTCTAAAAAATCTTTGAAGAACTTGATAAAAAAATCCATTGTGTATTCTACTGTAGGTTTATCACTGTATCCAAAACCAATAATATCAGGAACTATTACTCTAAAATGTTCAGTTAAACCTGGTAGAACAGGTAACCATCTTTCAGCGGAAGCTCCTATTCCATGAAGAAGAATGAGATCCTTATGATCATTATCTAATTCCTTAATTATCTTATTATAATCAAAATATCGTATTCCATAACCATTAACATAGGTCATTTTCATGGGAATATTTTGATATGCCAAACTGGCTCCACGAATACAGTAATTAACTGTACCTGATTTAATATGTTATCATTTAAGTTCGTGCAAGGAGCCTTTAGTATTGAAACTATATATTATTGAGTGCCTCTTTTTGACAGCTCTCTAGGTCTTCAATTCGTGATGGAATCTCAAGTAAATAGATGTCTATCTTTAACCTTTCACAAGAAAACTAAGTATAGGTAATTACAAAAATATAGTATTTCGAAACATCAAATTTGTTAATCATGAATGAATTCAATATAAAGAACCCGTGTATCAAGTATATTAAGAATTACGCAAACTAACATACATGTTGTCGTTTGCTTTAATCTTTTTGTTAATTATTATTATAATAATAATGACTAAGTCTATTAAGTTAAGAGCCGTATAGATAGACATATTCATATACAAGATAAACAATGAGCATGGACATCTATAATGAGCAAAGTCAAAGATATTTCAATTATGATAATAGAAAAAGAGATATCTTTAGGCCAAGATGTCCATGGCAGCATAAATGTTAATTATCATGGACGTTATGATAGCATAGTAATTAATTCACAGATACAAAATTCAAATGATGTTTTCAATTATACTAATATCAATGGAAAAAAGATAAATCATCCTTACGCAAGACTGTCTGTATTTAGAAATGATATCGGTGAAAAAAAAACTCTAGAATTCACTGCTAATACGAAACACGTACCACCAATGGATTCTTCAAATGTAAAATTCAGGGTTACAATTATTCAAGAACATAAGGAAGTTGCCAGTGATATAGCTAGTATAAAAATAGTGAAAAGCTAACTGAAGTTCTCTACAATTTCAACCTTACCTGTCATCCATGGATGGGGCTCACAATGGTACGGAAACTCTCCTTCTTCTGTAAACGTGAATTCAAATGTCTGGCCCGGTGGAATTAAGCCTATAGTTTCCATTGAATCAAATTTACCGTTAACTTTATCGTTAAAGTCAGTATCAGTAGTGACACTGTGCGCTGTTGAATCGGTGTTTGTCCAGACAATTTTGTTATCGATACCTAATCTACCACGCGCATCCTTTGGAACAAAATTCTCTGGGTTAGATGGTAGCGCCGAACCTTCTGCAATGGAAACCTGAACTGCATTAGGCGGACTGGCTATCTCTTCTGGAACACGAGGTTTTGCATTTGCCTCAGGCAAATAAACGAATTGATAATAGCCAAGACTTACGCCTACTGCAATGATAAAGGCAATCATGCTAATACCAGCTGCATGATTTTCAGTAACTTTCTCCATTAGATCAAGCCAATGTATTCAATTTTTGACATATAAAGGTTATTTAATGACTCGTTGCATTAATATCTGAATATTTGATATTTGAAATGTGATAACAAATGTGATAACTATAGTACCTTATTTACATGAAGATTTAAAAAGCAATTATCGAGTACTAGCTGGACATAAATTAATGGTTTTATTACTATTCTTCTTACAATGTGTTATATTCTAACTTTCGACTATTTTTTGGGCAATTCTGTAGCAGATTTTTCTGCCACGACGTTCTGTGTGTTGTCAGTTTTTGAGTTGGAGAGAACAGATGTGCTTGCTGGCGTAGTAGTAGTTGTTGTTTTTTGAGATGTCTGCGTAGCGACTTGTGTTCCTGAAGATTTTTGAATTGGTGGAGCAGGCAAGGGCTCATTAGTAGGCTTGGGTATTGAGGGTGCAGGCTTAGGAGAAGGAATAGGTACAGGCTTTGCAGGCGAGGGAAAAGTTGTCTGTTTGGGAGGAGGAGCCTTAGCCATCGCTGAACCATGTCTATAGATATGAAACATTCCTGCAAAAACAAGCATTATGATACCGATTATAAATAAAGAGTAGTTTTTCATTCCATTAAGAACAGCATAATATGCAGATATGTTTAGATAAACCTGGAATGCTAACAATACGACAAATAGTATGTAAATCCATTTTTTTGGAAGATTAATAGCAGTCTTTCCTCCTGCTTTCTTAGGCTGTAACTTTGCATTAGCCTCTGCATTCTTTGCTAATTTTATCATCATATAGGTGAATCCAAATGAAAGTGGTACTAGCAATAACATTACTAGGTAAAAGAAAATAGGATCAATAACCAATCTCTCCAACAAAGACTTTGTTCTGTCGGGATTAATATAGAATCCCCAATAAGTAGTAACGATGATTTGTGCAAGGCTTGTTATACCTACAGCAGTGATAAGCGGCCTATCCTTCCAAGAAAATTTCTTGTATTTGTCAACAAAAGGAATAACAAGAAGTGCAAAGATAAACAGACCAGGCCATGCAACACCAGTTACAAATTTATCAAATTGTGTTCGCAGGAACGCATATAGTCCAGTTAAATACCACTCTGGTACTGTAATCCCGGGCGGCACACTTGGATCGAATTTTAGACCCATGTCTACAGGAAATACACCGCCTGTCAGCATGATGGCGCCTGTAACTGCCATTACCATAGGCACATCGAAGACAAGAAATCTTGGAAAATGGACAACCATTAGGCCTAGCAGAGCAATAGGCAGGAAAAAGACATGGAATGCATAGAATCGCAATACGAAATCATGGAAGCCAGAACCAAAAAATGCGTCTCTCATTTGAGGACCTAATATAGGTATCGAATTAGTTAGAGAAGCAGCGATAGAGATAGCTAGTTCTGCACGTTCACTAAAAATGATATCATAGCCGGTAAAAGCTTCAAGGATCGTAAGAACGCCTAGGATAACACCTGTTACCCATAGAATTTCATTTCTTATCTTATATCTCCCACTAAAGTATTGATAGTACATATGAAGAATTGCCACCATAACCATCGCATTAGAAGCATGATAATGAATATTACGAATGTGGAATCCATATGGTATTGTATCATTAATGTTTTGGACACTATCCCAAGCTCTATCCAGAATTGGTTCATACCAAAGCATTAGTAGAGCGCCAGTAATGCCTAGTATAATGAAAATGACGAAGGTAAGCATACCAAGGAACCCAAGGGGGCTTACGAATCTAGCTGGAAATGTAAATTTCAGCCCCATAAATATAGTACGGTCTACCCCAGCGTAAACCCATCTAAAGAATTTGACTAAACTGTTTTCTCTATGTAATGAAACGACCAAATCCTACTATCCCATTCCCATTTACGCTCCAATTTGGAGGTTTTATCCATATATTTCCATCGTTGTCAACTTCTAAATCAAGTACTGGAAGTACATTTGATGGAGGTGATTGTAATGAAGCAGGTCCTGCAAATGCCATCCCGGTCAATGGATCATACATACTGCCATGGCATGGGCATTCTCCCCTTTTTCTTCCTTCTTCCGGCCAGTACTTCCAAAGACACCACAGATGCAAGCAAACCATGCTATAAACTCTGAAAGCCGAAGCATCACTTTTCTTCCCACCAAGCTCTTCGGGTAACCTTATGAATTGCCAAGTGCGAAAAGACTCTTTGTTTAATGTCTCATCTTCTGATCTTGGATAAATAATTGCTTCTGAATGATTAACCTGAAAAGTTTTGACATTTGCTTGTGATCCATCTGGAAGCTGGACTTTAGC
The DNA here is from genome assembly GCA_035639375.1 of Nitrososphaeraceae archaeon. Taxonomy (GTDB): domain Archaea; phylum Thermoproteota; class Nitrososphaeria; order Nitrososphaerales; family Nitrososphaeraceae; genus JAJNBK01. Next base: position 3,714 of record DASQYF010000344.1, on the reverse strand, counting down.
TCTTTCTGATACATTGGCTGCAGGGTTAGGTAGAAATTTGCCCCAATCTACGAATGGCGCAAATGTCATAATAGTACCTGCAGCTGCCATTAGCTTTAGAAAGTCACGCCGCGATACCTTGCCTCCGGAGTTTGGAGGGGCTTGCTGCGTCATATAAACAAACTGTTCAAAAAATATCTTATAAACTTTTGTCTCATACGTCGGTCAGCCTTCGATAGAGGAACAAGCTTATAGTCGATTTTCTTGCATCTATGAAATAGATATTTACGTTTCTAAAGAAATTTCTTGTGTAGACTAGGTCTTTAGAGAAATGATCGATTTATTTGTCGATCAATATTATAGATGACTACTTTGTAAGACGGATTCTTGCAATTCCATTAAGATAATGAATATATTCAATAGTTGGTTTGACGGCAGTTGTGGGTAATTTTGCTAACATATCATAGTTTCTTGATCCTCTTGCAAGTATCCTTACATTCCCTGTATCAGGTTCAAAAGTAGCATTAATATCTGAAGCATCAGAAACTCCATGAATTTCAGCTATAATTTCATAAAAATCTGGACCCTCGATGACTTCAGGAGAAGCCTGTGGAATGGGTTCTTGTATTCTTGGTCTTTGTTTTCCTTTTAATTGACTATCTATTTTTGACAGGGGCGTTATTATATTTTTTCCTGAGAAGAACATCTTCCACAGATAGCCAATTCCTACACCTGAAACGAATCCACCTATGTGTGCAACATAAGCAACACCGCCAAAAGGATCTATCAGACCGAAGATCACTTGTAAAATAAACCAAAATGGAATATAAGCTAATGCAGGTATGCGAACGGTAGTTATAAAGAAAGCTACTATGACGGTAAAAATTTTAGCTCTTGGAAACATGACAAGATATGCACCCATAACACCAGAAATAGCGCCAGATGCTCCCACAGCAGGTACCATGCCTCCTCCTGCGCTAACGGCAAAGATGCTATGAATGACTGCAGCAGTAGCTCCCCACACAATATATATCAGTAAATATTTCATATGCCCAAATCTATCTTCGATATTATCACCAAACACGAACAAAAATACCATATTTCCTATTAAATGAGCTATTCCGCCATGCAAAAACATTGATGTTAAAATCGAAAGTAGATCACCGTTTAGAATGAATATTGGTATAGCACCATAATTAGTAAATATCTCTGCAACTGCTTGTTGGTCGGAGAAATATCCTGTCGCTATTACCTCCCACACAAACACAATGACATTGATCGCGATCAGACTATAATTTACATATGGCCTGCCATGGATCCTTTCAGTGTCATCATGAATGGGAAACATTTTATTATTTCATTTTTGTTAGAGAGATATATATACAAAAATAGTTTTGTGTATATCCTCTCTAGAATCCACCAAAAGGATTTGAAGATGGCATATCGTCGCCTTTTTCATTATGTGCTTTTCTTACATGTCTCTTCATTCTCTCTTTGTCATCAAACTTCAAATTACAATATTCACACTTGAAGCTTTTTTGATCCTCATTTTTCTTTCTTCCAAATATACCCATAAGCAAGGATAATGTACTAGGGAATTAATATTATTATATATTTTTAATTCTATGTAATTTGAACTATTCACTTACACCGAGTATAAGGTGCCAGTTGGGAAATATTTTATTGAATGTTTGACTAGTTCTTCCCTTTTTATTCGATATTTTACATATCTGCAAAAGATAACAGAGTATGTGATTTGATTAATGCTCATCATTCCATAACTATCATTGTCAGAGTTGACTTGACACCATTGAGCTTTCTTAGCTTCCACGTAATCGTTTCCTTGACCTTTTCCATAATATCTGCTTCAACCTGAGCAACAATATCATAAACTCCATAGACTTGATATACCTCTTTTACACCTTCAATTTTTTTTAGTTCGTTAACTATTGAATCTTCGCTCCCTAACTCAGCATTCATCAAAACAAAGGCTTTTGGCATGATAGTTGTTTATTGTAAAGTCAATATAAAAACATAATGAGAATTCGTCAATTTCTTTTATCTTGTGGACTTATTTTTGGAAGAAAATTTTACAGAATTATTCTCGTATCATACGTTCTAATTGTGACTATTAAAAAACTATCGTAAATCAGCGAACATTCTAATGCAATAGAATACTAAATAAATGTGAGCCATATTAATTGATGCTAATTTCACTTATCGCATCGTACAAACTGAATAATCCAATGAAGAAAGTATATTGACCCATTACAACGATAGAAAATATTGAACAAAGAATTGGTTCATTATTAAGACTAAGTACATGGCTCTAGAAAGTGAACTGATATGTGGTTGCGGTTATTCTCAGACAGAAACACTAGAAATATCTACGATCACTGACATAGTATTACCAGACTATTTCAACCTATATTTCTGGTCTTAATTTACCTTCATCAAATGTGGTCGCTTTTTCCCACTGATAGAAAAAAAAATCTTCGCACCAGTCATGAAATTCATTATCTTCACTATAAAACATTATATTTAGATCCGGCTCTCCTTTAAGATTAGGAAAGAGAACACATGATTGTTTTTCGTTAAAAATTGTCATTATCTTAACTTCGTCAATCATCCTTCTCTCCACTAAACCTCTAGCAATTAAATTGCGCCACCCAATTTTTTCTAACATTTGACTTCTTCCCTTGGGTATTACCACATTGCTAGCGAATATATAGGAAAATTTTACCCCTATCTGTACTCTGTTGCTTACCGTTTCTATTAAATCAAGAGGGACCTGAGCCATAATTTCCTTGATATATTCATTGGAATCTCCATAGAGTGTCTTCCAACGTTGCAGAATTGCCATGACTCCATGAACAATCTCGCAATTATGTAGAGAGCCTATCCTTTGTATAAACTTCCGTGGGAGTTCTCCCAAGCTATGTTCAAGAAAATATTCTCTTTGGTTATATAGAAAATCATAGCTAGGAATAAGTGAGACAATTGTAATGCCATATGGCGTTAGGATTAGATCTCCTTCACTATCCTTCAATACCAGACCAGAATCTATTAAACGTGTCATATTTCTGTGTGCCTCCTGCATTGTAGCATCAAGTTCTGCCGCAAGTTGAGATAATCGATACTGTTTCTGGGTCAGCTTCATTAATATAGATAATCTTAGGTCACCTGCAAGTTCGAAGAAAAGAGAGCCAGCTCCTTCTTCTGACTGTTCGGACATTTAACTGACATTCCGCATATCTTAAATTTAAATTTAAACTTGTCAAAATGAGTGGTAATTATTATCAAGACTTCTGAAGTGCAATATAGATTAAATTAATTCGTATTGATGCAATTGTTATATAGTATAGCGGAAGCAGGATTCTAGACTTTTCGAGCTTTTAATAACCAGTTAGTGTTGGTATAATAGCTATTTGTACATAACTATCATCTAATAAATAAAGTTTAAAATACATCAAAACGTTTACCGAGCCAATTTTTGGCTAGTAGAATTATTTCTATCTTTATTATTATATCCTTAAGGCTAAGGCATTACCCTTGACATTGTCCTTGGAAAGAGAACAGTCTCCTTAATATCCTCTACATCTATAATCCACCTCATTAAACGCTCTATTCCTAGTCCGAATCCTCCATGTGGAACAGATCCATATTTTCTCAGTTCTAAATACCATTTATAGGCATGTGGATTCAACCCTTCCTTTTCTATTCTCTTCGTAATGG